>CAJXIK010000048.1 GCA_913054445.1 uncultured Bermanella sp. | reverse complement strand
CGCTTTATGTCTTCGATGTCCTCAATACCACAGGCCACCCGAATCAGACCAGAGGTAATACCCGCCTGCAAGCGGTCTTCTTCCGCCACACGACCGTGCGTAGTGGTGGCAGGATGGGTGATGGTGGTCTTGGCATCGCCTAGGTTCGCGGTAATAGACAGCATGCGCGTGCTGTCTATTACCGACCAAGCACCCGCCTGACCACCCTTCACCTCAAACGACAACACCCCACCGAAGCGACTCTGCTGCGCCTTGGCCAACTCGTGCTGCGGGTGTTCGGGCAAGCCCGCGTAACACACCGTATTAACGTTAGGCTGCGCCTGCAACCACAACGCCAACGCCATGGCATTTTCACTGTGGGCGCGCATACGAATATTGAGGGTCTCTAGGCCTTTCAACATGACCCAAGCGTTAAATGGGCTCATGGTAGGGCCCACCGAACGCAACACTCCTACCACGTCTTCCATGAGGGATTGTTTCCCCAGTACCGCGCCGCCTAAGCAGCGACCCTGTCCATCGATATACTTAGTGGCGCTGTGAATCACCACATCTGCCCCTAGGGCCAGAGGTTGCTGAAGCGCGGGGCTGCACAGGCAGTTATCCACCACCAACAGCATATCACTGCCTTCACACAGTCCCGCCAGCGCCTTAATGTCGGCCACTTCGTTCATGGGGTTGGATGGCGATTCGAGGAACAGCATCTTAGTGTTGTCTTTGACGGCGGCACGCCACTGGTCTAGCTCGGTCAGGGGCACGTAGTCCACCTCGATGCCCAACTTGCTCACGTATTTTTGAAACAACACGTTGGTCGAGCCAAAGATGCTGCGGCTGGAGACGATATGATCCCCCGGATTTAACAAGGCCAAGATCGTGCTAAAGATGGCCGCCATGCCAGACGAGGTGGCCACACACTGCTCGGCCCCCTCGAGTGCCGCTAGGCGTTGCTCGAAATTGCGCACAGTGGGGTTGGTATAGCGCGTATAGACGTTACCCGGTTCATCGCCGGCGAAGATCGCGGCCGCCTCTTGGGCACTGCCAAACACATAACTGGACGTCAGGAACATAGCCTCGCCATGCTCATGTTCTGCGCTACGCTGCTGCCCTGCCCGCACGGCCAGGGTATCGAATGCCGCGCCGTCTAATTGTGAGTTGTAGCGTTTGGTATCAACCACAGGGAGTTCCTTATTCAGCCGTTTCGTCGTTGTGCAAGTCGATGATGCCGCTCTCTTGATTTGCTTTCTTCTTATTCTTGGCTTCGTTACGTCTCGCCTGAAGATCGTCCAGATAGGCATCATCTATGTCGCCGGTAATGTATTCGCTATTAAATACCGAACAATCGAAATCGTATTTCACATCTGCGCCATCGCAGGTGGCGGACACTAGGTCGGCAAGATCCTGATAGATGAGCCAATCGGCTTTAATCGCCTCCTGCACTTCTGCCACGCTACGGCCATGCGCGATAAACTCTTCTTTGGCCGGCATGTCGATGCCATACACGTTAGGGTAACGAACCGGTGGCGCGGCGCTGGCAAAATACACTTTGTTGGCACCCGCATCGCGCGCCATTTGCACAATTTGTTCGCAGGTGGTGCCGCGTACGATAGAGTCATCGACCAATAAAACATTTTTACCACGGAATTCGAGGTCCAGCGCATTGAGCTTCTGGCGCACCGACTTCTTGCGCATCTGCTGACCCGGCATGATGAAGGTACGGCCGATGAAACGGTTTTTTTCAAACCCTTCGCGGTACTTCACACCCAGGCGATTGGCCAGCTCTAGGGCCGAACTGCGGCTGGTATCGGGTATGGGGATGACCACATCGATGTCGTGATCAGGGCGTTCCCTAAGAATCTTTTCGGCCAATCTGGCACCCATCTTGAGGCGCGCCTTATAGACCGAAATTTTATCTATGATGGAATCAGGGCGCGCAAAATAGACGTGCTCGAAGATACACGGGGTGAGCTTAGGGTTCTCGGCACACTGCTGAGTATGCAGGTTGCCATCCACATCGATAAAGACCGCTTCGCCGGGTTCGATGTCGCGTATCAGCTCATAGCCTAAGGCATCTAGCGCTACGCTCTCCGAGGCAATCATGTATTCTGGCCCCTGCGCGCTCTCACGCTTACCAAACACCGCGGGGCGAATGCCATTGGGGTCCCGAAAGCCCACCACGCCATAGCCCGCCAACATAGCAATCACAGCGTAACCGCCTTTAATGCGTTTGTGCACGCGTTTTACCGCATCAAACACGTCTTGCGCCTTAGGCACTAACTGCTTTTGTTCCTGTAACTCGTGGGCAAAGACGTTCAGCAAGACTTCGGAGTCGCTGTTGGTGTTCACGTGGCGCAGGTCTTCACGATACACTTCTTTCACTAACTCGTGGGCGTTGGTGAGGTTGCCGTTGTGAGCCAGTACGATGCCGTAGGGGCTGTTAACGTAGAAGGGCTGCGCCTCTGCCGAACTCGAACTGCCGGCCGTTGGGTAACGAACATGACCTATGCCCATGCTCCCCACCAGACGCTTCATGTGGCGCGTACGAAAGACGTCCTTCACTAGGCCGTTGTCTTTACGCAAGTAAAAACGACCCTCATCACACGTCACCATTCCGGCAGCGTCTTGACCACGATGCTGCAACACAGTGAGTGCGTCATACAACCCTTGATTCACATTGCTCTTAGCAACTAAACCAACAATGCCACACATGGCGTTACCTCTTTAAAACATTAATTAACGGGTTTGACCCAGATTTAAAAGATCGATCGTGGCGCTAGGCAAGGTATTCTTGGACCAGGTCACCATGAGCTCAAAATGAGGGATAAAACTAGACTGCAACCACCAGGGGTCTTGGCTAAAGGCGGTCATCTGCAAACCATAGACGGCGGCCGTTATCATGACAAGGCCTCTCGCCACACCAAAGACAATGCCAAACATTCGATCTGTGCCCGCCAAACCGGTGGCACGCACTAGCTCGCCCACTAGGTTATTCAGCATGGAACCTATGATCAGTGTCGCGGCAAACAATAAGCCAAATGCAGCGCCATAACGGGCCGACGGGGTTTCAATCCAGGGCGTCAGCAGCACATCTAAATGCCCGCTGAAGATACGCGCAATCACAAAGGCTGCCAGCCAACTAACAAGCGACAGCATCTCTTTGACAAATCCACGCTTAATACTAATCAGGGCAGAGATCAGCACCACAGCCAATATGACCCAATCGATGGTTAACATGGCAACCCCCTAAACATTTTTGCTCAGCATCGCAAATGAACGACCACAGCCAGTGAGGGCGCATTCTAACAAAGGGAAATGCCTGCGCAAAGCCATCCGGCCCTTGATATGGGCTGTTTTAGGGAGAATTATTTTCATAACCAATAAAAAACACGGTTTGTTCTTTATTAATGGCTAAATAACTGGCTTTATGCCTTTTAAATCAATGGCTTAGACTGTTCCCGTGAGCAGCCAAAATAATTTAGCTGAGCGCTGGCAGTAAGTAAGGTGATGCTCTTCGCTGTTAACTGCCCTTAAACAGCGTCAACTCCGGCGTGAGCTTAAACGCTTGCTTAATGCGGGTGAGCTT
The DNA here is from genome assembly GCA_913054445.1 of uncultured Bermanella sp. Taxonomy (GTDB): domain Bacteria; phylum Pseudomonadota; class Gammaproteobacteria; order Pseudomonadales; family Oceanobacteraceae; genus Bermanella. Next base: position 6,873 of record CAJXIK010000048.1, on the reverse strand, counting down.
ATCTTGCAGGGCGGATTTTTGCGTGCTTGGCCCGACCAAGACTCTAGTATATTTTCCGTCTGGGGTTTGCTGTTCATAGGCCTTGTAACCGGCATCGCGCAATTTATCTCTTAACGCTAGGGCGTTGTTAACCTTGGCAAAACTGGCCACCTGTATTTGCCACACTACGGCCTGGCCATTATCAAGGGTGAGCGGTATCTCGAAGCCTTGCAAGGGCAGCACTTGGCCATCCACCTCCATGTCTTTCATGACCACCTGCTTAGCGGCAGGCAGTGGCTCGCGTACCTCGGGGGAGACAAGAATAGGCAAGGGCTCTGGCAGGGGCATCGCCATGGCAGGCACGTTGGTCTCGAGGGCAACACTCTGGCTCAAGTGCTCGGCACTTTTAGTTTTGGAGGTAATATTGGGCAGGATGATGAGCACTAGAGTCACCAGAACCGCCGCTCCCACCAGCTTACGCTTTATGCCTTCATCCATTGCCTTGCTCTTCGATCCAATCCTGGGCCTTGGCCACCGTGATGAAGGAACCCACGATAATGAGCTGATCCTCTTCTTTCATAATGCCCTGTAGCGCATCGAGGGCCTGCTCGATGCTAGCATGGCCGCTCACACGGCCCAGCTCTCCCTCTACACTGGCCTGCAACTGTGCCACGGTCTGCCCGCGATAGCCGCCGATGCCCGCCAGATGCCAGTCTTGGACGATAGGCTTTAAGTGTGCCACCACGCCTTTTGGGTCCTTGTCTGCCAGCATGGCCAACAGCGCATAGCGCTTGCCTTTAATGGGCTTTAGGCGCAGGCGAGCGGCCAGTAGCTGGGCGGCTTGCGGGTTATGCCCCACATCGAGGATAGCGTTGAAAGGCGTTTTTATCTGTTGCAAGCGCCCGGGTAATTGCGCCAAGCGCATGCCCTCGCAAATGTGCGCAAGCGTCACGCTGGGTTTAACGAATTGCAAGGCCTGCAACACCGTGGCCGCATTTTCAATGGGCAAGCTGGGTAACGGCAAGCGTTGATAGCGGATGGGGTCGCCCGTTGCCGTCTTGCCTTGCCAGCACCAGTGATCGGCCTGCTCGTCGTAATCGAACGCCTGCCCCTTTACATACAAGGGGGCTTCAATCTGCTGAGCGTGGTTGATTAACGTGGTCTGCGGCTCGCGCTGACCACAGATGGCCGGCAGCCCACGGCGAAAGATACCCGCCTTCTCGAAGGCAATGCTGGCCAGGTCATCCCCCAACCAGTCCTGATGATCCAGGCCGATGCTGGTGACCACAGAAATATCCGCCGCAACGATATTGACAGCATCCAAGCGCCCGCCTAAGCCCACCTCCAGCACGGCCGCATCGACCTTATGCTTGGCAAACAAATATAACGCCGACAGGGTACCCACCTCGAAGTAGGTTAATAAAATATCCCCACGGGCATGATCGATGGCCACGAAACTCTCGATGAGATCGGCATCGGCTACTGGGCTGCCATTTATGCTGACTCGTTCGTTATAATGGTGAAGATGCGGGCTCATATAGCGGCCCACCTTCATACCCGCTTGCTGCAAGATGCTGCCACACAGGGTCACGCTGGAGCCTTTGCCGTTGGTGCCCGCCACCATGATAATTAATGGCGCAGGCTTCAGCAGGTTCATGGCAGTGGCCACCTGCTGCACACGGGCTAGCCCTAGGTCGATCTCACTGGGGTGCAAAGACTCTAAGTATTCAAGCCACTGAGCTAGGGTTTTATTGTTCGACATATTTTGCATTGCCCCCCACTAGACCGCAGCATCCATGGCAGCACGCATTTGCCGCATAATGCCAGACAACTCGCTCTTAATGAGGGCATCATCATTCACATTGCGCGCCACGCAGTTCACCAAGGCACTGCCCACGATCACCGCATCGGCAACCTTGGCCACCGCCGCCGCCGTGGCGCCATCTTTAATGCCAAACCCCACCGCCAGCGGCAGATCTGTTTTGCTACGAATACGATCTAGGTTAGCCTTCACATCTGCCACATCTAGGGCAGCCGAACCGGTCACACCTTTCACCGACACATAATAAAGGTAGCCCTCGCCCTGCCCGCAGATGAGGTCAGCGCGTTTATCTGGCGTGGTGGGAGCCATTAGGAAGATGCTCTGCATACCTAACGACTTTAGGGCGGCAGATAAGTCGGCGGATTCTTCCGGTGGCATGTCCACCACCAGCACCGCATCCACCCCAGATTCACTGGCCAGCGCGGCAAACGGGGCATAGCCCATGACCTCGATGGGGTTTAAATAGCCCATTAAAGCCACCGCCGTGTTGGCGTCGGTTTGCCTGAAGGTTTTCACCATATTTAATACGTCGCGCAGGCTCGTGTTATGTGCGAGGGCACGTTCGCAGGCCAGCTGAATGACTGGGCCATCGGCCATGGGGTCGGAGAACGGCACGCCTATCTCGATAATATCGGCACCACTCTCTACTAGGCAGTGCATCAGCTCCACGGTCAATCCCGGCCGAGGATCGCCCCCGGTGATATAAGGAATGAGGGCTTTCTTGCCGGTTGTCTTCAGTGCCTTAAAACAACGATCAATTCTGTTCATGTTGTTACCTTTCTCGTTGAATTAAATTTCAATACCGTCGATGGCGGCTACCGTATGAATGTCCTTATCGCCACGACCCGATAAGTTAATCACTAGGATTTTATCCTTGTCCATCTTGGCCGCCTGCTTCATGCCGAACGCCACCGCATGGCTGGATTCTAGGGCGGGGATGATGCCCTCGATCTCGGTCAGCACATGGAAGGCATCGAGCGCCTCTTGGTCGGTGGCCGCCACATAGTTCACCCGACCAATATCTTTAAGGTAGGAATGTTCAGGGCCGACGCCAGGATAATCTAGCCCAGCCGAGACCGAATGAGTGGGCATTATCTGGCCATTCTCATCGGCCATGAGGTAAGTACGGTTGCCGTGCAACACCCCGGGCTTACCTTTGCATAAGGGCGCGGCGTGGTCATCGCCGTCTAGGCCGTGACCACCGGCTTCTACGCCGTACATGGCCACAGATTCGTCTTCGATGAAGGGATAAAACATACCGATGGCATTAGAGCCACCGCCTATGCAGGCCACTAAGGCATCGGGCAAACGGCCCTCTAGCGCCATACTTTGGCGTTTGGTCTCGCGGCCGATAATCGCCTGAAAGTCACGCACCAGTTTGGGATAAGGATGCGGCCCCGCCGCCGTGCCGATAATATAGAAAGTATCATCCACATGGGTGACCCAGTGACGCATGGCCTCGTTCATGGCATCTTTTAAGGTGGCGGTGCCGGAGCTGACCGAGACCACTTCGGCCCCCAGCAGACGCATGCGATAGACGTTGAGTTTCTGACGCTCGATGTCTGTGGCACCCATGAAGATCGTACATTGCAAGCCCAAGCGAGCGGCGACCGTGGCGGTGGCCACCCCGTGCTGGCCCGCGCCGGTTTCGGCAATCACCTTGGGCTTGCCGGTATGCTTGGCCAGCAACGCTTGGCCGATGGTGTTGTTTACCTTATGGGCACCGGTGTGATTCAAGTCTTCACGCTTTAAGTATATTTTGGCACCGCCCACATGTTGAGTGAGACGTTCGGCAAAATACAAAGGGGATGGTCGGCCCACATAGTGGGCGAGATCGTAATCGTATTCTGCTTGAAACTCTGGGTCCTTGCTCAAGCGCTCGTACAGCTCGCTTAAATCGTCTAAGGCTGACATTAGGGTTTCAGATACAAATCGGCCGCCATAAGGGCCAAAGTGCCCCGTCTTGGTTGGCAATTCTGTTACCGCTTTAAGATCGGTCACTGGGGTTAACCTCTTTCATAAATTCGTTTATCTTGCTGTGGTCTTTGATGCCTTTTTGCGCTTCCACGCCGCCACTGACATCCACCGCGAAGGGCTGCACTTGGGTAATGGCCGCCGCGACATTGTTAGGGGTGAGACCACCTGCGAGTATTAAGGGTTTGCGGGAATCGGGTATCAGCGACCAATCGAAGGTCTCTCCGGTACCGCCTGGCACACCGGGTTTATAGCTGTCTAGCAGGAGCGCCAAGGCGTCTGGGAAGCGCAGGCCCGACGCCACCACATCCGCCGCTTGCCGAACACGGATGGCCTTGATGTAGGGGCGCTGGAATTGACCGCAGAAGTCACTGGTTTCGTCACCATGGAATTGAAGTAGATCGATTCTAACCCCTTCCAACACTCGGCGCACCTCTTTAACGGTGGGATTAACAAACAATGCCACCACCGTGACGAAGGCGGGCACCGCCTGCACGATCTCCTGCGCCATGGTCAGCGTCACCGCCCTTGGGCTGGGCTCGTAAAAAACCAAACCGATGGCATCTGCACCCGCGTCTACCACCGCCTGTGCATCCTCGGCGCGGGTGATGCCACAAATTTTAGCCCGCGTGCGCCGATATTTTTTTTGGCTCATGACGCTACTCCTGTGCCGCATGCATGAAAGAATAAAAAGACGGGCCGTTTGCGTCTATGGGTAAGTCGGGGTAATTGGGGTAATCCACATCCACAAAATACAGCCCCCCCCCTGGGGCCGTGACCCCAGCCTGCTTGCGGTCTTGCGCCTGCAACACCTCACGACACCAGGCCACCGGCTTACTGCCCTGCCCGATGGGCAATAACACACCGGCGATGTTACGCACCATGTGATACAAGAAGGCATTGGCACAGACCTCGAGCACCACCCACTCTCCCTGCCGTTTAACACTGATATCTAACATCGTACGCTTAGGGTGATTGGCCTGACAATCGCTGGCCCGAAACGAAGTAAAGTCATTGAGCCCCATTAGCGCTTGTGCGGCCTCGTGCATTTTTTCGGCGTCTAAGGGGCGACGCCACCAGGTGACTTGATCATGCATCAGGCCGGGCTTGATGGGCCGATTCATGATGAAATAGCGGTAGCGGCGCGACACCGCGCTGAAGCGCGCATGAAAATCATCGTCGACCGCTTGCACCCAGTTTAGGCACACACCATTGGGCAAGTTGGTATTAATGCCCATCTTCCAGGCGCGGGCATCTCTGTTGGCGTGACTATCGAAATGAATCACCTGGGCACTGGCGTGAACACCGGCGTCGGTGCGACCGGCACAGACTAACTTAATGGGGTGGTTCGCCACTTTCGAGGCGGCTTTCTCTAGCGCAGCCTGAACACTTTTACCCGGGTGGTGTATTTGACTCTGCCAGCCCTTAAACAAAGCGCCGTTGTACTCGACACTTGCCACCCAGCGCTGCACCTTAAGTGCTTGTTGCATACCCGCTCACCCAAACTAAAAACCAATAGCTAAAAAAAGAAAGCCCGAACATGCTGCCATGTTCGGGCTTTCATCATGCGTAAAGCGCGCTATTTTACACTAGGCTATCCAGTAAGCCAGTCGCATCCTGCTTCTGTTTATCTGTGCCCTCGGCCAGCACCTCTTGCAGAATTTCTTGGGCACCGTCTTTATCATCCATGTCTATGTAGGCACGGGCCAGATCCAGCTTGGTTTCGCTCTCATCTGTGCCACTTAGGAAGTCGAGGTCGGCATCCAGGTCGGATAGATCCATATCCATAGCCAAATCTGGGGCGACGACAGGTTCTTCTGACTGTGGGAGTGCATCGATGCCTGCTAATTCGGCGTCCAGCTCTTTCGATAATTCATCTAGATCCAGTAGCGGGTCTTGATTATCTTCCACTGGTAACGCCAACTCGTCAGCGTCTAACCTTATGTCCAGATCCAGTAGCGGGTCTTGATCATCTTCCACTGGTAACGCCAACTCGTCAGAATCTAACGCTATGTCCAGGTCTATTAGCGGGTATTGAGCATCCTCGCCCGGTAACGCCAACTCGTCAGAGTCTAACGCTGTGTCCAGATCTAGTAGCGGGTCTTGAGCATCCTCGCTCGGTAACGTCAACTCGTCAGAATCTAACGCTATGTCCAGATCTAGTAGCGGGTCTTGAGCATCCTCGCCCGCTAACGTCAACTCGTCAGAATCTAACGCGATGTCCAGATCCATATCTAGGTCTAGCGTCTCCTCCGCAGCGTCTTCCTGGCTGGGCGTACTGGTATCCGTATCAAGATCTACATCGAGTGATTCTAGCTCAGCTTCTAGACTAACCAAGTCATCATCGATGCGTGTTTCTATCTCATCATTCGACTCTTCAACCGACTCTTCAGCCAAAGTCAGACTCTCGTCTAAATCCACAGGTAGGTCGTCGGACAAGTCAAAATCTATCTCTAACTCATGACTATCTTCCAGTGCCGGCAGCGGGTCTTCTTCGGCATCGAGGGCGAGTTCATCGTCACCTTCGAACTCTAAGTCTAAACCCACATCCGTATCTAGATCTAAGTCTAAACTTACATCCGTATCTACATCGTCTAAGTCTTCCGATAACAGCGTCACCGAGTCTTCGTCGAGCACAGAGAAGTCCATGCTCTCGATATCATCAGCGGATTTCGCTAATGGTTCGAGTTGCCCATCAGCAGATAAATCGGCATTCAATTCGGGAATATCAAAATCTAAGTTGGCGTCCAAACTTGAATCTAGGGTGTCAACGGATTTCTCACCCACATCTAAATCAAATTCCAGGGTATTTTCTGCTGATTCTGCGTCGCTCAAACCTAAAGATTTATCATCCTCCAATCCTAGAGCGTCGAGGTCAAAGTTTAGGTCGCCGTCATCTCCATGGGGGGCGCTGAACTCAAGGTCACCGATATCATCGCTGTCACTGCTAACGTCTAAATCCAGTTCGCCGTCTTGGTTCGCGTCGAGTGCCGTCTGAGCCCCGGCTGCACCACTGAATTGACGGGCCTTGGCCTTATCATCCTCTGACCCTTGCGCCATAACATAATCATGATGTTGCGCTATAGGCTCTTGCTCAC
>CAJXIK010000047.1 GCA_913054445.1 uncultured Bermanella sp. | reverse complement strand
CCTAGCCTCGACATTCATGCCTCCACCCAGATGACCACCCACAACGAGGGTCAGGTGCTTTTCTTGGCCAAGCTGGGTGCCAGCCGCTTAAACTTGTCCCGTGAGTTAAACCTGCCGGAGATTACCGCTCTCACCCGCTTGGCTCATGAGCATCAGGTTCTAACTGAGGTGTTTGTACACGGTGCCTTGTGCATTGCTTTTTCGGGGCAGTGCTACTCTAGCTCGGTGAGCGTGGGCAACTCGGGTAACCGTGGCCGCTGTAGCCAGGCCTGCCGCGATGAATACGAGCCCAGCGCCATGGGCAATAAATTCCCGCTTAACTTAAAAGACAACTCGGCATTCTTCGATTTACCCGAGCTAGTGGCCGCCGGGGTGGACTCCCTCAAGATTGAAGGGCGCATCAAGGGGGCCAGCTATGTACACACAGTGGTGGACAGCTGGCGTCAGCAGATCGATAAATTTGTGGCCACTGGCGAGCTGTTGGCCGATGATTCTAGCCTCTATAAGGTCTTTAACCGTGACTTCACCAACCTCTTCTTGAAGGGTGACATGACCAAGTCCATGTTCATCGATAATCCACGGGATCACAGCTTTAGCCACGCCAACCAACAAAGCAATGCCATCTCTGTGGTGCAAATTCACGATACCCAAACCGCCCTGGCCAAAGAGAAAAATGACATTTCGGCCATGGTGAGCGAGAAAATTAAATACCTCAACAGCGCCAAGCAGCGCCTAACCTTGGCGTTCGCGGGCAAGTTACAGCAGCCATTAACGGTCACCGCCAGTGTGCAGACTGGGGCCAGCCAAGAAGTGCACGGCCAAGGAGTGCACGGCCAAGAAGAGCGCACTCTAGTGTTGCAATCGGACATGCTCTTAATCGCCGCCGGGCAGAGCGCCATCGATCAAAGCGCCATACAGAAACGTTTCAAGGGCTTTAACAACGCCCAGTATGATCTTGTGGGGTTTGATTTTGACAACCTAGACCCGCAATTAAACATTCCCTTTAAAGAGCTTACGAGCCTTAAAAACAAGCTGGCCTGCTTGTTAAACGATTCAAAAGAGGTGCTGGCGGCGGTGACGCCAGCGGCATTAACGCAGCACCCTAAGGTCCACACTAAGCCTAGGCTGTCTATGTTAATCAGCGATGTGGCCGACCTCCCCCTGTTCGATGAGAGCGACGCCGACGTTTACTTTAAGCTGCCCGAAAGCTTCAAGGCGGGCAACACCAAATACATCGACCTATTGTTAGCCCACCCTAGATTAATCCCCTGGTTTCCGGCGGTCTTGATTGGCAAGGACTATGTAGAGGCGGTAAAAATATTGGAGCAGGTGAAGCCCAAGCGCATCGTCAGCAATAACACAGGGGTGGCCTATAAGGCATTCGAGATGGGCATAGAGTGGATCGCCGGCCCCTTCTTAAACACCACCAATTCCTATGCACTGCTCACCCTGCAAGAGGAATTAAACTGCGCGGGGGCGTTTATTTCCAACGAGATTAACCAGCAGCAAATTCGCAACATCAAGCGCCCCAAAAATTTCAAGCTGCTGTACAGCATTTATCACCCTATCTTGATGATGACCAGCCGCCAGTGCTTCTTCCAGCAAACGGTGGGCTGTAAGAAACCCAGCATCGAGGCGGGCTGCATGCTCAAGTGTGAGAAAGCCACGAGCATCACCAACGTCAAGGGGGTGCAATTTGCGGTGGACAAACAAAAAGGCGGTTACCCGAGCATCTACAACCACGAGCAGTTCTTAAATGCCGAAGCGGTGGCGGATTTCTCTGGCTTATTCGATGAGTTCTTTATTGACCTCACCAACATCGGCATGGGTTCGAAACAAAGCGCGGATAAGTCGCAACTCATCGCACGCTTTAGTCAGCTGGTAAACGGCCAATTGGAGGCGAGCCAAGCCTTGCATGAGATGGTGCCCATCTCCACCCGCGCCCAGTACAAGCAAGGGCTTTAAGCAGGAATTTTAAGCTGGGGCTGGGGAGCCCAGCAGAAACGCCTCATGATTATCTAGCCATAATGGGTATTTAATCATGGCCTTGGTAAAGAGCGGCTGTTGCAGATGACGATTAAGCCAGTCTCTTAACCTTGGATAGGGGGCCTGTAAATACCATTTACGGTCCACCCGAGCAAACTGGCGAATGAAAGGCAACAGGGCGTAATCGGCTAAACTGGGGGTGCTGCCCAGCAAGAAATCCTGCCGTTGCAAACTGGACTCTAGCTCAGCAATGAAGACCTCACACTGGCTACGGTAATACAGCTGCGCAAAATCACGGTAACGACTGGCATGCTTGTATTTTTTTAAGAGGGCGATAAATTCTTGGTCATTGCGCTCGATGAGCGCCAAGTTTTCTGCCAACGAGTGTGGCTTATCTGCATGCAGCACGTTGTGGGGGTCGTGCCGCGTAAGCCCCCACAACATGATGTCTAGGCTCTCATCTATTACCGCCTCAACCTCGTTGCCATCACGCTCTGCAATCTGCACCAATACTGGCACAGTGCCCTTGGGGGACGCCAACAACATCTCGGGGGGTTTGTTTTTAAGGTTCACCGCCCGCACATTAATTGCTTGTTCGGCCAGCAACAGGCCCAAACGCGCGCGCATGGCATAGGGGCAGTGCTGCAATGAATATAGGTGCGGGTAAGGCATGGTAAACTCAACAGGCAGAAGAAAAATCGAGGGTAATTATGAACCGCTCATCACCCCCTGCCCAGCGTTAATGCCGCCTAATACCCGTCAATTCGACGTTGAAGTACATCACGTTATTTATCTGCCAACTCAGGTTTAACTCAACCTGCGGCCATAGACTTAAAAGTCTTAAGACAGCCTCTTCCTGCGGGATTTTTAAGGCGACAGTTACACTCGCCTGTTGCGGCTAATTGATCGAGTTGGGCGAAGAATAGCGCGGCCTCTCCTTTATCGTCATAGTCTTTAAAATTATATTCGGTTATGCCAAAACAAAAACAAACGGTGTTCGTTTTTATCTGCGACTGGCTTTGCAGTTGCTCAGTTAGAAAAGTACTTTGTAGCGAAAAATAGGCGACGCCGCAGTGTCTTTGCGCACAGTAATAATATGTTTCACTGAGTGCCTCCATAGAAAACGGAAAGCATAAGTGGTGGCGCATGGTGGCCGCTTTAACGGTATTGCCGAGACGATCACAAGCGGGACAAGTTAGTTTTTTGCGCATAATAATTAGACCTATCTTGAGCTACGAATTAATAAGACGATAAAGAAAAGTCCGCCAATAAAACCGGTGATGATACCTATGGGTAATTCTTCGGGGGCCAGCAAGCTACGAGCAATCACATCAACCCAAGGAAGAAACAGCGCACCTAGCAAGGCGCAGAATGGCAGTAAGCGTCGATTATCCCCGCCCACAAAATAACGAGCGATGTGCGGAATCATTAATCCCACAAAGCCTATTGCTCCGCTGTTGGCCACCAAGACAGCGGTAATCAACGCGCTCACGACAAAAAGCTGTATGCGCAACCGCTTTACGTTAACCCCGAGACTAGTGGCGGTTTCATCTCCGAGTAAGAGTGCGTTGATATATTTCGTGTGGAAGTGAAGGAATAGGTAACCAAACGTGCAGACTAGGAAAGGCAGTAATAAAGTTGACCAACGGGCAAGGCCTAAGCCCCCTAGCATCCAAAATATGACCTGATGACTAGCACGATGATCGCCAAGAAAGAGCGCCAAATTAGCCGCGGAGATGAGCACAAAAGACAGGGCGACTCCCGTCATCAATAAATGGGTAGCACTACTCAGCTTGGCCGTTTGGCTGACCAAGGCAATCAGCGCGGTGGCCAATAAAGAGCCACAGAAAGCGGCAAGTGGCAGCGTGATTGGCCCTAAGATGTCACCGACATGCATGGTAACAATGACCGCACCCAGCACGGCGCCAGCCGATATACCCAGCAGATGTGGGTCAGCAAGTGAGTTGCGAGTAACCGCTTGCAGGGTGAGGCCCGCCATGGCCAAGCCTGCTCCGGTGATACAGGCGATCAAGACACGGGGCACCCGTAACTCCCAAATAATTTTGTCGATACCAATGGCTATGTCAATGCTATTGCTGGCCTCGGTAGAGAGGTGGGCCAGTATCACCTTTAATACTTGCTCGGGGTGAATGTTAATGGTGCCTAGGGCGATGGTGAGCGGAATGGAGACCAGCAATAACACGGCACAGAAAACACAAAGGTAGTTGAAGCGGCGGCGATGACTAAAGCGAGCATTCATAGAGGGTTCGCTTCTTCTGCTATAAAGATGTTGCTCTTAGAAGGAAATAAATCAGGATAAAAAGCACGAGCCAGTTTTCGTGTGGCTTGGACATTTTTAATGCCTGGGGTGGCTTCGGAATACTCCAGTACGACAAAGCGCTGCTGTTTTATTGCGCTCACACTCGTGAGCCCAGGATGTTGATTAAGAAAATCTATTTTTTGTTGGGCGCTGGTATTGCCGTAATTGATGATGATAATCACCTCCGGATTACGGTCAATGACCGCCTCCCAATTTGTGCGAGTCCAGCTACTGTTTAGGTCGTTCACTATGTTGATGCCACCGGCAGTCTCGATCATAGCATTTGGCATGGCGTATTTTCCTGCGGTAAAAGGGGCATCTTGACCGCTGTCGTATACGAAAACAGACACGGGTTGTGCGATATTTTTTGTCTTAGTGGTGATACTTATCACATCGCTTTTGAGTGCTGCTATTAAGTCATGGGCGCGTGTTTCAACGTCAAATAGTACCCCTAGGTTCGCAAGGTCACGGTACACATCATCAAAACCAGACGGTTGTTTGTGCATGATATGAATGCATGACTCCGATAGTTCGTACACATCAATATCAAATGCCTTCAGCGTACTGGGGGTAAGCGGCCCACCCACGCGCATGCCATAATTCCAGCCTGCAAATAAGAAGTCGGCATTGGCCGACAATAATACCTCCATAGAAGGTGCTTTCGCAGATAACTGGGGTAATGTACCCGCTTGCTTCTTGAATTCTGGGGTCAGTTTTTGCCAGCCACTGATGCCGCTGTATCCCGCCATTCTGGATTGTAAGTTAAGGGCAAACATCATCTCTGTTAGGTTTATATCGTTTGAGACTGCCCTGCTGGGGACTGTCTTTAAATTAATGGTGCGATCACACGACTGTACCTGGCGCTGGCTGCTGGCCTTTGTGTAGAAAGAGAGACTCAGTAAGGTGATGCATAGCAGGTAGCTTATAAACTTTGGCATATTAATAAAAACTCAGGCGTAGGGAGCCGGTCTGGGGGTGAGTATCGGCGGTTGATTTCACGGAAAAAACATCATGGATTAATGTTTCGCTTAAAACCTCTTTTGGCGGGCCTTGCGTCAGCATCTTTCCTTGCTTCATCACGGCCACCTCGTCACAAAATTGCGAGGCTAAATTGAGGTCATGCAGGCTACTAATCACGGTAATACCGAGCGTGCGGGTGAGCTTTAAAACAGAAAGTTGGTGAGCAATATCGAGGTGGTTAGTGGGCTCATCGAGCAATAATATTTCAGCTTTTTGCACTAAGGCCCGAGCAATCATTACCCTTTGTTTCTCACCTCCCGATAAGGTGTTAAATGCTCTGTAACGTAATGAGTCGAGTTCTAGTCGCTGTAGAATTACATCATCATCTTCTGTCAGCGCCGGCTTTGAGAAAAAGGTGTCGTGGGGGAGCCGCCCCAGTTGAATGATTTCGTCCACAGACAAATGAAAGTCTGGCGGATATTCCTGCATGACAACGGCTACCTTCTTGGCAACCTCTTGGCGTGAATAGCGTGAGATATCGCGACCATCCAAAAACACTTGGCCGCGAGTGCCCTGAATACTGCGAAATAGACAGCGAATTAAGCTCGTCTTACCGCTGCCGTTTGGCCCAAGCAAACCGATGCAATGGCCTTCCTTGGCGTTAAAATCTACCTTATCGAGTATCCAGGGTGTGTTTGCGTTAGCCTGCCAACATAATTTTTTTGTTTGTAATTTCATATTTTTATAGGAGGGCCAAAGCCCCCCATCTCTCCACCTCTCGGAGGCGTTGATTAGAATTTACGGTACACACTAATTTCGTAAGAGCGAGGGTCACCTAATAAGTGGGCATCGCCGTATTCTGACCATTGACTGTATTCTGTATCGAACGCGTTACGAACACGGAACGTCACATCGCCTAAGTGTTGAGCCTGCCAGCTCACATAAAAATCGGCGACAGAATAGGCCGCCATTTGTGCGCTATTTGCATCATTCATTTCGCGCTCACCGACATAACGGTTGGAGCCACCCATGCGCCAGATATCATTTGCCTGATAATGAAGCCATACATTTGCGGTTTTTTTCGCAACATTTGCAGGGGTATTGCCCTTTAATGAATCACCACTGCTTGTGTTATAGGTTTCAAACTCAGCATCAAGCCAAGAAGCATTCGATTCGAGTAACCACTGGTCGTTTACTTGCAGCGTTAAAGAAAGCTCCGCCCCTTGTGAGGTTTGTTCGCCAATCTGTATACGCTTACTTGGATCATTGGGGTCACGGGTTAAGCCATCTTCTTTGCTGATGTCGTATATGGATGCCGTCCAGTGACCTCGGTTATCAAGAAAGCTGTGCTTGATGCCGATTTCAGCCTGCTTGCCCTTAGCGAGGTTAAAGTCTTTACGGGACTCTTTTAGCGTGACTAGGCTAGCAACCGGCACGATGGATGTGGCGTACTGCCCATAAACAGAGAGGTTATCTGCTAACTTATATGTCGTACCAATACGACCACTGGTCTCTGAGTAATCTTTAGTGAAGGTATTGCCGTTTAAGTCATCGGAGTCGACCGTTATGTCATCATGGCGTAGGCCAAATAACAAAATTAACTCATCGCTAACAGACAGCTGATCTTCGATAAAAAATGACAGGCTGTCAGCCTTCGTTTTACGGTTTGGTACGGTGGGGTCATTACCGCCATCGGCAAACACTAAGGCCGGTGGGTTAAACGGGTCTACGACCACATCTGGAAAGGCAAAATTACTTCCGGTATTTTTAAAGCGATTCTGATTGACATCAAAACCCAGTAGCACCCTATTTTGCATGCCCGCTAACGCATCATTGAAGACCGCTTCGAAACGATTACCTATTATTTCTTGATCATGAATCACCTCGAAAAATCCCGTTACGGCAAAGGTACCGGCCGTATTATCGACGTTGGCATCTTCGGCATTCTTCCAGTGACGGTTTGCATCATAGTGGTACATCACATTTTTAAGCTGAAATGATTCACTCGCTTGCCAATCGACAACGGCGCGTAGCCAGTGACTTTTTTGCTCGGTGATTTCATCTGCCACATTAAAGTTCGTTTTGCGTAAACGAGAAGGGAGTTCGCCATTAATTTCATGATGGCCAAAATAAGCCTCCATATCATCTTCGGTGAATTCCGCTTCTAATGAAATCTCTAAGTCGCCAAAATCATACAGAATAGAACCTGAGTAATTTTCATATTCGAAACCAGAGCGATCAATGTAACCGTCTGAATTTTGCTGACTGACATCAAAGCGATAGAAGAGGTTTTCTACATCAGTGACACCACCACTGCCAAAGCCCACGCGCTGTGTGTTGAATGAACCATGGGAAAGATAAAGCTCAGACTCTACTGCGTCTCGGCTTGGCTTTTTACTCACAAAGTTAACGGCCCCAGCTAAAGCCCCTTCGCCATATAAAACAGACGCTGGGCCTTTTAATACTTCGACTCTTTCTAAGTTAAAGGTATCGAGTGGGCGAGTACTCATGCCTGCGCTGGTAATGCGCATGCCGTTGTGTAGGTGGGATATATCGCTATTGGAAAAGCCACGCATGGAGTGAACCCCAGGCGCACCCGGTGGGTTTCCACTTAAAGCGCCTGCCGCACCCTCAACCGCTTCTAGGGTGGTACGCGCGCCTCTTTTTCGTAACAGATCTTGGTCGATCACATCCAGACTGGCAGGCAGATCAATGATATCGATATCTAAACGTGAGCCGCTCACGCTCTTCTCGTTTAAATTGGCGCTGTAAATAGCCGCTTGGTGGCCCTTTACGGTGACACCTTCGAGTTGGATGGGGGTTTCGTCAGCGTAACCAGGTGATGCAAAAACGGTCAGGCTCAAAAAGCAGAATGGTAAGTTTTTAAAATTTGTCATGTGACTCCTCACTTGCGATAAAACATTCAAGTTCAGAGTACAGGCGGAGAACGGTTATACAGGTGTGCCTACGAAAAACGTAACAGAGTATTAGCGTTCCAAGTGCCAGCCCGCACTCGTATGCAGAACGCAGGTTTACGACGAGGGCGACAATTAAAATAATTGACATGAGAAAGGACATTTCTCACTGGCAGCCCGCCGCTACACCTGTGTTCATATTGAAGGCCGGTCTCCGGACTCACGACGCGAATGCTTGCATTCTTCTGTATCGCCTTCCCGTGTTTTAACAACACAGTGGCTAGGCAAAGTTGCCTAGATACAGATTGACGTCGATCACCGTTGCGGGGGCAGTATTGGAATCGTTAAAAAACTCACCAATTTCCCGTTTAACCACAAGGGGCACCTAACAATTGGCGCGCAGTTTACGTAAGAGGAAAAAAATTGTCAAATAGCGCCTAAGCTATGGTTGATTACTGCTAGGCACTCAATTGATGAGGTAGCAGCCCCTTAGGAGGGGCTGGCGAGGACTCACAAGACTAGAACGGCACCTCATCATCAAAGGCAGAAGAGGGTGCCGAATAAGACATGCCATCGAAATCGTTGGCCGGTGCAGAGGCTGCTGCGCCTTGGCCAGCACTCTCTACACGCCACGCCTGTAGGCTAGTGAAGCATTTTTCGGGCTTGCCCTGTGATGACCAAAGACGACCAGACAAGTTGAAGTGAGCCACCACCTCTTGACCCAGCTGATACTGATCCATCAGCGCACACTTGTCTTTAATGAGTTCGAGGGCCACGTAGTTGGGGTAATCTGGGTTCTCACCTTCGCCGTTCAACTTGATGACAAATTCACGCTTGGTAAAACCATTTTGGCCATAGGCTGTGGTCTCACCGATGGAGTGCAATACTCCTTGTACTTCGAAGCTCTTCGACATGTTTCTCACCCTGTAGTTGATGGCACATCATAACATCGATTGGCGCGCATGTGACATGCACCAAGCGTGCATTGCTGTTACTCAGCAGCCCCTAACAAATTTACCAAACATTACAAACCGAACATAAGCGCCGAAGCACATTCTCAAATATGTACCATAATTACGGAAGCTTTGGAGGCATTAGCATGAGACGTATAGCGCATAGTATTCTACTTTCATTACTCTTAGCACTCTCGGTGGTCAGTTATGCCGCCGACAACCCATTAAAGGTGAGTCATCAGGCGCAGGCCACACTACATAACCTAAATCAGTGGGAAAATCGGCTTTTAAGAACGTATTTGCAACACAGAATATCGGAGAATCAGCACCTCATCGGCTTCATAAATGAATCCAGGGTAGAAGCTGTCAAAACCGAACACGACGCCAGCTACAACCAGTATGTGGCATCGTTACTCAACGACCAGCAATCACTTGCCCGCCTTAGCAAGGCGCTGCTCGCCCATGGCCGAGCAGAAAATCTCGACTTTGATTCCATGCTGGGCAATTGGCCAGTGTTTCATCACCACCTCAAACACAACCTAAATAAGACACTCACAGCCGAACAGGGAGATCGTTTGTTAAAGCGAGTGCTGTATTTCAGCCTGCAAGATAAATACGCACAACGCTGAAGGCTAGGCACTCACGCGCGGATAAGGGCACATTTAAGCTCACATGGGTGCGGCAAAGGTTCGCAGCTAGGGCCATATTGGACTATATATAGGGTGGGGCCGTGTTTTATTTTAGTGATGCACGCCGCCGACTCCTTCCCTAACCAGAGGCTGGAATATGCTATTAAATCATGTGCTTGGAATGTTTACCCACCCAGACCAAGAATGGAGCCATATAAAAAAAGAGCATAAAAACCCGCTCTTAGTATATAGCGCTTATGTGGGGATACTGGGGCTCATTAGCCCCATCTGTGCCTATATATCCACCACCCAATTTGGCTGGCAAGTGGGCAGCGGGCAGCTCATTAAGCTCACACCCGAAAGCGCCCTGCCGCTGGTGGTGCTTACCTACGTTGCTATGCTGGTGGGGGTATTTGGCCTAGGCTGGGCCATCGACTGGATGGGTAAAAATTATGGCAGCGGCCACGATGCGTTTTTCTCCTACGGCATCGCCCTCACCGCCTATTCTTGCACGCCGCTCTTTCTCGCAGGGTTTGCCCTGCTGTACCCCGAGCCCATCTTCAATACCCTGGTCTTTTTGGCCGCCGCCGCTTACACCGGCTACCTCATGTTCGATGGTCTGCCCATCGTGCTGGGCATAGAGAAGGAGCGGGCCATCCCCTTTTGTGGAGCCATCTTGACCGTGGCCTTGGTCTATTTAGTGGTGACTCGGGTGGGCACTGTGATCGTCTGGAGCATGGGCTTTGCCCCGCAGTTTGTGGGCGGTTAAATTTTA
>CAJXIK010000046.1 GCA_913054445.1 uncultured Bermanella sp. | reverse complement strand
GGCGACCTAAAAAATCACTAAACCCAATTTTGATCAGGCAGATTTCACAGGTTGACCGCTGTGCTTATTTTAATGCGACTGCCCTGATCTCCCAGGCGGGTAGCTACTATCCCCCCCTAAAAACCGCTATAATCGCTGCCATTTTTCAGTTTAATCTTTGGTGCATACAAGCATGGCAATGGATAAAACCTACCAGCCCCACGAAATCGAAAAGTCCTGGTATAAAACTTGGGAAGAAAAGGGCTATTTTGCCCCTCAGGGCGGCGACGATGCCTTCAGCATCATGATCCCACCACCGAACGTCACCGGCAGCCTGCACATGGGCCATGGCTTTAACAATGCCATCATGGACTGCATGACACGCCATAACCGCATGAAGGGCAAAAACACCCTGTGGCAGCCGGGTACCGATCACGCGGGCATCGCCACGCAGATGGTGGTCGAGCGTCAACTGGCCGCTCAGGGCATCGACCGCAAAGAACTTGGCCGTGAGAAATTCCTAGAAAAGGTATGGGAATGGAAGGAAGAATCGGGCGGCAACATCACCAACCAAATTCGCCGCCTAGGCAGCTCGGTAGACTGGAGCCGTGAGCGCTTCACTATGGATGACGGCCTCAGCAAAGCGGTACAAGAGGTGTTTATCCGCCTGCATGGCGAAGACCTTATCTACCGTGGCAAGCGCCTAGTCAACTGGGATCCTAAGCTTAATACCGCCATCTCGGATTTAGAGGTAGAAAGCCGCGATAAGAAGGGTCACATGTGGCACTTCCGCTACCCACTGGCCGACGGCCTCACCACGCTCGATGGGCAAAACTATATTGTGGTGGCCACCACCCGCCCAGAAACCATGCTCGGCGATACCGGCGTGGCGGTGAACCCGGCAGACCCTCGTTATAAAGATTTAATTGGTAAGTTTATCGATCTGCCCTTAGTGGGCCGTCGCATTCCTATCGTCGGTGACGAACACGCCGACATGGACAAGGGCACGGGTTGCGTAAAAGTCACCCCAGCTCACGACTTTAACGATTACGAGGTGGGCAAGCGCAACCAGCTGCCCATGATCAACATCCTCACCTTCAGCGCCCACATTCGTGACAGCGCCCAAGTATTCAATAGCAACGGCGAAGAAAGCAGCGATTACGCCAGCGAGCTGCCAGCAGAGTTTATCGGCTTGGAACGCTTTGCCGCCCGCAAGGCCATCGTCGCCAAACTTGATGAACTGGGTTTACTAGATGAAATAAAAGATCACGACCTCACCGTGCCTTACGGCGACCGTGGCGGCGTGGTGATTGAGCCCATGCTCACCGACCAGTGGTATGTACGCGTTGAAGAACTGGCCAAGCCAGCCATCGAAGCGGTGGAGAACGGCAGCATAGAGTTTGTGCCCAAGAGCTACGAGAACATGTACTTTTCATGGATGCGTGACCTCAACGACTGGTGCATTTCTCGCCAGTTGTGGTGGGGCCATAGAATTCCTGCTTGGTACGATGCAGACGGCAAAGTATACGTGGGCCGCGACGAAGCAGAAGTGCGCGCCAACAACAACCTAAGCGACGATGTGCTGTTACGCCAGGATAACGACGTACTGGATACCTGGTTTAGCTCGGCCTTGTGGACCTTCTCCACGCTCGGCTGGCCAGAAAAAACCAAGGAACTGGCAACCTTCCACAGCACAGATGTGCTGGTCACCGGTTTCGACATCATCTTCTTCTGGGTGGCGCGCATGATCATGATGACGCTGCACTTTGTTAAAGACGAAGATGGCGTCGGCCAAGTGCCGTTTAAAACCGTTTACGTGCATGGCCTAGTCCGCGACCAGGAAGGCCAGAAGATGTCCAAGTCCAAGGGCAATGTGTTGGACCCGCTGGACATTATCGACGGCATCTCCCTCGAAGATTTAGTGCAGAAACGAACCGGCGGATTAATGCAGCCACAGATGGCGGCAAAAATAGACAAGCAAACCCGCAAGCACTATCCAGATGGCATCGACGCCTACGGCACAGATGCCTTGCGTTTCACCTTCCTGTCGCTGGCCAGCACCGGCCGCGATGTGAAGTTTGATATGAGCCGTCTCGAAGGCTACCGTAACTTCTGTAACAAACTGTGGAACGCCACCCGTTTTGTGATGGAAAGCGTCGGCCAGACCGATGAACAGCCATTAACCCAAGCGCAAAGCGATGACATCAATCACGGTGAGGTAGAGCTGTCTCTGGCCGACCGCTGGATTCAATCGCGCTTGCAGCAGGCACAGAAAGACATTGGCGAGTCCCTAGAGAACTTCCGCTTCGACCACGCCGCCCAATCCCTGTACGACTTCGTGTGGAACGAATACTGCGCCTGGTACCTAGAGCTATCCAAGCCGGTCTTGTGGGATGAAAATTCTTCGGCGGCGCAGAAGCGTGCCGCCCGCCGCACCCTAATTCACACCTTAGAAAGCATCTTGCGCTTGGCGCACCCCATGATGCCGTACATCACCGAAGAAATTTGGCAAACCATCGCGCCGCTGGCAGGCAAGGGCGGCGAGACCATCATGCTGGCCCCGTACCCAGCGTTTGATGAAAGCCAAGTCGACCAACAAAGCGATAGCGACATCGAATGGCTTAAAGGTGTCATCAGCGGCATTCGTAATATCCGCGCCGAGATGGGCATCGGCCCAGGCAAGCCCGTTAAGGCCTTCTTCCGCAACCAGAATCAAGACAGCGGCCAGCTCGATCAGGCCCGCTTGCAAGCCAACGAAAAGTTCTTAATGAACATGGTGAAGCTGGCCGAGATTAGCTGGTTACAGCCAGACGACAGCGCGCCACTGGCAGCCACCGCATTAGTGGGCGAGATGGAAGTGCTGGTGCCCATGGCGGGTAACATAGACGTGGCCGCCGAGCTTAACCGCCTGACCCGTGCCTTCGACAAAAACGCCAAAGAACTGGGCCGCGTGGCGGGTAAACTTAACAACCCTAAGTTTGTGGATAAGGCACCGGCCGATGTCATCGAAAAAGAACAGGCCAAGCTGGCCGACTTCGAAGGCACTGCCAAGAAACTCAGCGAACAAATTGAGGCCATTAAGGCGCTGTAAGCGCCCGTCCATGACCGGTCGAGTTCTTAAGCCGCCAAAGAAAAATCACTAGCCTCGCCACTGAAATAATTTAGCTTAGAGGTTTAGTGTTTCTATTTGAGGAAATCTTTGGCATGGATGCCAAAGCTAAGCCTCCAGGGATGGATATACGGCGACCTCAAATAGAAGCACTAAACCTCTGGGCTGGCGAATAAATAAAATAATTCACGTCAAAGCTTAATTAACGTTTTATACAAAAGGACTTGTATGAAAATTCTGTACATCACCCTCATTGCCCTCGTCAGCAGCCTGTGCCACGGCCAGGTATACCGCTGCCTAAACGAAAAATCAGAAATCACCTTCGCCGCGACGCCCTGTGATTCTCAATCTCAGCCCTATCAAGTTAAACAAGGCATGGCCTTAAAGCTAAAGACCATCGACGCGCCCAACGGCACAAATAAAACCACCAAAGCCGCCACTAACACACCGCCCAAGAACGCGAGCTGTGCGAGCTTCAGCGCCACTCAACTGCGTAACCTAAGAGTTAAAAAACAATTTCAAAAAGGCATGCCCGCCGCCGCCATCATTAAGCGCTTTGGCAAGGCACAACTGGTGAAACATAAGCCCAATCAGCAACAAGTTTGGATCTATAAAAGCGCGCGGGTGCAGCGCACCTTCAAGTTTAAACACGACTGCCTCAGCTCATGGCGAGAAAAATGGCAGGGTAAAAAGAGCAAGCTCGGCAAGTACCAAATTTAATGACAGACCCAGCCGCCACCTTGTCTTATGATGGCTTGCTATTAGCGCGCTAAATCCACACCTCATATAACAAGGAAATTATTATGTTTGGCATTGAAATGACGATACTCGTCATCGCCGTGTTGGCCATCGTCACCATCGCCAAGGGCATCACTATGGTGCCCCAGGGGTACATGTGGACCGTGGAACGTTTTGGCAAATATACTCACACCCTACAACCTGGCTTACACCTAATTATCCCTTTCGTCGACAGTATCGGCTTTCGCCAAAACGTCATGGAACAGGTGCTGGACATCGACCCCCAGGAAGTCATCTCGGCCGACAATGCCATGGTCACCACGGATGCAGTGTGCTTCTACCAAATTATCGACCCGGTCAAAGCCTCTTACGAGGTCAACGATTTACCGCGTGCCATGCAGAACCTAGTGATGACCAACATCCGCGCGGTGCTCGGTTCCATGGAACTGGATACTATGCTCAGTAACCGCGACGCCATCAACGCCTCCCTGTTAGGCAAGGTCGATGAAGCCACCGACCCTTGGGGCTTAAAGGTCACCCGCATCGAGATCAAAGACATTTCTCCCCCCCGTGACCTCGTGGAATCCATGGCCAACCA
The DNA here is from genome assembly GCA_913054445.1 of uncultured Bermanella sp. Taxonomy (GTDB): domain Bacteria; phylum Pseudomonadota; class Gammaproteobacteria; order Pseudomonadales; family Oceanobacteraceae; genus Bermanella. The sequence goes on along the minus strand of CAJXIK010000046.1, from coordinate 6,163 downwards.
AATGAAGGCCGAGCGTGACAAGCGTGCCTCTATCTTAACCGCCGAAGGTGAAAAACAATCGGCCATCGAAGTAGCCCTAGGGGAAAAAGAAGCTACTATCTTGAAAGCCGAGGGTGCCCGTGAGGCGGCCTTTAAAGAAGCCGAGGCGCGCGAACGTTTGGCCCTAGCAGAAGCCAAGGCCACCGCCGTGGTCTCCAAGGCCATCAGCGAGGGCAACCCGCAGGCCATCAACTATTTTGTGGCGCAAAAATACATAGAGGCGCTGTCGACCATAGGCTCGGCCGACAACGCTAAGGTGGTGATGATGCCGCTGGAAGCCAGTGGCGTGATTGGCTCGGTGGCAGGTATTAATGACTTATTACAAGAAATGAAGCACTCCTAACTAACATCATCAAGCAAAGTCACCCATAAAAGGCACTAAGTATGGAAAACGAAATGTGGGCCTGGCTTGAGCAATTAAGCATGTGGCACTGGTTTATATTGGGGCTGGTCTTATTGATGGGCGAGGCCTTCGGGGCCGCCGGTTTCTTACTGGGGGCGGCCATGGCGGCCTTGTTAACCGGCGTGCTGGTGTGGCTGGCAGCGGCCGTAGTGGAGGGCGGCATGGACTGGCAAGGGCAGATTCTTAGCTGGACCGTGCTGGCCATCGTCTGCTCACTCTGGTACTGGAAAAAATTCCGCGCCAGCGCACAGGAGAGCGAACGCCCCGAGCTAAATCAACGCAGCCAGCAGCTCATCGGCCGCAAGCTCACCTTAAGCCAGGACGTAGATTTTAGCGGGCGCATACAGATTGGCGATACTTTCTGGAAGGTCAAGAGTGACCAATCTTTACACGTTGGCGACAAGGTTGAGGTGGTGGCGGCAGATGTGAGCACCCTCACCATCGTGAAGCTGGACTAGCAAAAAATCACACTAACTCCATCAGCGACTCGGTCGAATAATCTTGCAACTCATGCAGCTGGTTATTTTTAACCTTGATCACCCATTTAGGGTCTTGCAACAGGGCACGACCCACCGCCACCAGCTCAAACTCTTCGTTAGCCACGCGCTCGGACAATTGCGCGATGGCGCTAGGCTCAGCACTGGCCTGAGTAGAGAGGTCGAGGTTTTCGCTTTCTTCGTTGATGAAACTATTGGTCAAACCCACACTGCCCACCGTAATCACCGGCAGGCCGGTGATTTGCTTGGTCCAGCCCGCTAGGTTCATGTCCGAACCGGCAAATTCTTTTTCCCAAAAGCGACGAGTACTGCAATGAAAGATATCCACTCCGGCATCTACCAATGGCATCAATATGGCTTTTAACGCTTCAGGGGTGTGGGCCAATTTAGCCGTGTAGTCCTGTTGCTTCCACTGCGAGAAGCGAAAAATAACCGGAAAGTCGGCCGCCACTCGTTGGCGAATGGCTTTAATAATGTCCACCGCAAATTTGGTGCGGGCGACGGGGTCTCCACCGTAGGCATCGGTACGCACGTTGCTGCCTTCCCATAAGAATTGATCCACTAAATAGCCGTGGGCACCGTGAATCTCGATGGCATCGAAGCCAATGCTTTCTGCGTCTGCCGCCGCCTGGGCGAAGGCGGCCACCACCTCGTCGATGTCTGCCTGACTCATGGCCACGCCGCGGGCCTCGCCGACTTTAAACAAACCGGATGGGCTGTAAGCCGGTACCGACCCGTCTGGTTCCATACCTTCCGTGCGTGCCGCACCCACATGCCACAACTGAGGCGCAATTTTACCGCCCTTGGCATGCACCGCATCCACCACTTTCTGCCATTGCGCCAAGGCATCTGCGCCGTGCATGAAGGGGACGTTAGGATAGCCGTTGGCGGCCTTGTGATTAACCGTCGTGCCTTCCGTGATAATGAGCCCCACCTCATTCTCGGCACGACGGGCGTAATAGGCCTCCACCAATTCGTTAGGCTTGTTACCAGGGGAAAAAGTACGGGTCATGGGGGCCATGACGATGCGGTTTTTAAGCTTTAATGTGCCCAACTGAATCGGCTGGAATAAAGGTTGGCTGGCGGGCATGTGCGGTTCCTATGTTGTAACAATACAGGGAAAAATGATGCTGGAGAGCGCTGAAGATAAAGCGCGAGGCGCGCAGGGTTTTAGCCTAAACACACTCCGCCACCGTCAAATTCTAGTGCTTTCAGCCTAGCGATTCGTCAAAGGGGTGTCAATTTCCGAGCCAGAGCCGCCTCGGCACAAAGGCCAAGGCTGGGCATATTGCGTCTGATTATAAGCCCATGGCTTTACAAAAGAGGCCGCAGCGGTAATGGTAGTTTCACTGCACAGCGCCGTACTCGCACACCCCATGGGGGACTCATGGGCACTCACCTAAGCATCCACAGGGAATCACAATGCAAACACTCGATTACAACGATAAAGTAGTGATGATCATCAATGCCGGTTCTGGCATGGGCAAGTTGGCCGCCGAGAATTTCTCTAGGGCAGGAGCCACCCTCGCCATCTGTGACGCCAACCCAGCACTCATCGAGGCGCTGGCGGCACGACTGCGCGAAGAGGGCTGCGAAGTATTGGCCATGGCCTGTGATGCCAGCGATGAAAAACAGGTGCAGGCATTCAGCGCCGAATGCCTGCATTGTTTCGATAGGATAGACGTGGCCATCAACAGCGCCGTAACCTTGCAGGAGCATAGCCAGCCGCTGGATTTGGCAGCCTTGGATGCTCAGTATCAGGCAAATATAAAGGGTCCGTTCACCTGCATGAAGCACCAGCTTAGCGCCATGCAGGAAGCGCGCGGCGGCGTCATTTTAAATATGTCGACGCAGGCAAGTGTCGCTGGCACTGCTAACTTAGCGGCCGATTCCGCCTCTAAACACGCGCTGATTGCCATGACAAAGTCGGCCGCGCTGGAGTACGGCCGCTACGGTATTCGTGTGAATGCTCTCTGTCCAAACGAAGTGGAAAAGAGTAAGTCGCTCGCCACAGAAAATACCATGCCGCGCCCCGCCTCTTTGCAGGAAGTCGTGAATGCCATGCTGTGGTTATGCTCAGATTATAATAGCTATATGAATGGTGCGGTTATTCCCATGGATGATGGTTTAACGGCTATATAGTTGATCTGCTAGGGGTGGTATTTCCCATGGGTGGTGCCTTATCGGCCACGGGGTGGCCTATGGGGGTCGGCCACGGGGTGGCCTCGTACGAGGGCAGCCCCTGCCCGACCAGCCAACCCACAAAAACTAGCCTCTGCCCAACCCTACCAACCCATAAAGCCAACCCCTAAAACCAACCTAAACAGCCAGCAGGCGCTCAACCTCTTGCAGTAACTCCGCCACCTTATAAGGCTTAAAAAATACCTTGTCGGCCCCCATCTCTAAGGCGCGCTGGGCGCTGTCGGCTTCCGCCTGAGCGGTTAACACTATAATACTGATGTTGCTTTTTCCGCGGCTTTTAAACTCAGAAATAATATCGAAGCCACTGAGTACAGGCATGCGCAGGTCGGTGATTAAAACATCGTAATCGGTTTCGAGGTAGGCTGCTTGCCCTTCGGGGGAGTGTAAAAATGCATCTATGTTTTCATACTTACCCTGAGACAAGGCGGCCTTCACCAATGCTAGGCTGGCTGGATCATCGTCTATGACTAAAAATTTCGGCTGTTTCATAATAGTATCCCTACGTTCCCAGCTTAATCTTTAACCTTAGGATAGGATAAGGTGAATTCACAGCCCAATGGTTGTTGGTTTTCATAATCAATTTTCCCTTTCATGAGCTCCATGAGTTCTTTGGTGATCGTGAGGCCGACGCCGGTACCTTCTACATCCAGCTCGGTATTCTTGCAGCGCTCAAACGGTTTGAATAAAAATTCCTGCATGGCGGGGTTAACCCCTTTGCCGTTGTCCCTCACCTTCACATGTACATACTGGCCGTTGGCCACCGCGTTCACTACTACCTCATCGTCAGGGGGGCCATATTTTATGGCATTGCTGATGAGGTTTAACACCGTTTGTTTCACCCGAATGCCATCGGCCATGACCCACAGGTTGTCACTCTTTTCAGTAAACGTTAGGCGAATGTTACGCCCCTTGGCGGTTTGCTCCATGCTCGTGACGCAGTCGTTGATAATAGGCACGACGTCTAGGCCATCTATGTTCACCTTGAGCTTGCCCGCCTCGATGCGCGATAGATCTAGAATCTCAGATACCAGATACAATAGATGCTTACCAGCAATGGTGATCTGTTCAACGCTTTCTATCTGACGTTCACTGGCCTGGGTTTTCTTATCGGCCATCAGCAACTGAGAAAAGCCCAAGATGGCATTGAGTGGCGTGCGTAGCTCGTGGCTCATACGCGATAAAAATTCGGTTTTTGCCGTACTAGCCTTAATGGCCTTCTCTTTTTCTGCCTCGGCATCCTGCGTGCGTTTTTCAACTTCTAATTCTAGGGTGTTGTTCATCTCTTTAAGGTTTTCTTGGGCTTGCTTGCGGGACATGACCTCGGCTTGGAGCTTGGCACTTAAATCCAATAGCTGGCGCATGCGCACCTGCACTTCTTTTTCCAGCTCGGTGTTCTTGTGGCTTAAATTTTGAATGTGCCGTATATCGCCATAAGAGCGGATGGCCAGCTTTGCCTTAATAATCAATTGCTGGTGATCGCCATTGAGCTTGCTTAAGAAGCCACTGATGGCGTACTTTTCTAACGCTATTTCTTCCGACTTTATGTTGGTGTCACCCGTGTGCAGCAGAATGCGCAGCTCATTGTTTTGTAACTGGTTACGCACATATTCAATCACCTTATAGCCCGTGGTGGCATCATCCATATACACATCCAGCACCACCAGTGCGGTATCTGGATTTTCCTTTATGAACAAACAGGTGCTGGCGTAATCGTGACTGGTGAAGGTCTCGATGCGATGGCCGTCGAACTCGATACCGTCTAATAGGGCGTGGCCGATCTTATGAAACAAAGGATCGTCGTCTGCCAACAACACTTTCCAGTTCCAGCTGCTGTTTGATTGCGGCAAGACATCATCCTTAACGGTGGCATTGGTAGGATTTACCATAGTCGATAAACCCCCGCCAATATTTTTGTGTGTGCTAATGTTTAGAGTATAGAAGGGGTTAATAAAATTTCTATGAAGGCTTTATGATTAAACACGCACAATCTGGCCGTCGCTCGGTCTCGTTATGCGTAATGGTTAAAAGGACTCGCAATGCCTGATGATAAAGTACATATACTGGTGGTGGACGATCAACCCGCCAACCTGTTGCTGATCCTCAGGGTATTAGAGGAACAGTTTAAGGTTACCTGCGTGGAATCGGGCCAGGCCTGCCTCGACAGCATGGAGCAGGACACCCCAGACTTAGTCTTGATGGACGTGCGCATGCCCGGCATGGACGGCTACGAATGCTGCCGCCAAATCAAAGACAACTTTAGCTTCAGCCAAATTCCGGTAATTTTTCTCTCGGCTCACACGGATATTACCGACAAAATTAAAGGTTACGCCGCTGGTGGTGCCGACTACCTCACTAAGCCTTGCGACATACAAGAGGTGGTGGCCAAGATAGAACACAACCTAACACTGTTAGATGAGTTTAAAGGTCAGTTAAAAAATGCCAATGACTTTGCCTCTCTGGCCATGTCTAACAGCGGTGAACTGGGTGTGGTGCTGCAATTCATGGAAGGCAGCTTCGAGTGTGAAGACCAGGACACCCTAGCAAACCTCATTCTAGCCACCTTCGAAAGCTACCAGCTCAATGCCTGTGTACAGCTAAGAGGCTCGCGGGAAACCATTAATGTCTGTGTGGGTCGAGCGGTGGCACCGCTGGAAATTTCCCTCATGACCGAGGTCATTGGCGGTGAAAAAATCATGGAGTTTGGTCGCAGGGTTCTGTGTACCAGCAACAACCTGTCGCTGATCATTAAAAATTTACCCGATGACGACATGCTGGCCGGACGCTTAAAAGACCACATCGTCTCCATCTTAAACGGTGCCACCGCACGCATGAATAACCTAAACATGGCTTTCGACAAAGAACAGCAGGTGATTAATCGCATCAAGCAGACCCTCGAAGACATTGAAAAAACCCTAAGTAATATAGAGACGCTTGCCGATAAAAAGCACAAAGACACCTCCGAGGTTTTGGGGCAATTAAATAAGGACATCAACAACTCTTTTGCGCGACTGGCGTTAACCGA
>CAJXIK010000045.1 GCA_913054445.1 uncultured Bermanella sp. | reverse complement strand
TGCCAAAAGATTCGGGCAGGGGCTGCCCTCGTACGAGGCCACCCCGTGGCCGACCCGCTACTCCCTTTGGTCGACCCGCAGCCGAACCACTACAGATTGATGCACATCGCGGCCGTGGTATCATACCGCGGCGCGTAAGCGCTTGTTGTTGATTAATAATTTCTGTCTCACAAGTGGTAAAACAGATGTTAAAGTTTAAGTTCCTATTATGGGCCCTCGCCCAACTTCTCAAAAAAAATGCCAAGAAAAACCCAGCCTGCGCGGAATACATCGCGGGTAAAGACCTGCTCTTTCAAATTCAAACCGAAAGCGGCAGTGGCCGTCACTATAAGGTCAAAGACGGTAAGGTTAAATCTTCGGCGGGCCTAACCCCAGGCCCCACCTTTACCCTGACCTTTAAAGATGCCGCCACCGCCATGTCGATCCTCACCGCCAAAGATAAAAACGCATTTATGGCCGGTATTCAAAGTAAAGACCTAGTCATCGCTGGCGACTTTGCCGAAGTCATGTGGTTCCAGGGTTTAACTAAATTTCTAAAACCTAATAAGAAAAAATAAACCATGACAAGACCCCTCGGATTGACCCAAAAAATACTCATTGCCATGGTGCTGGCCATCCTCGCGGGTGCGCTGGCGCAAGCCGCCACAGGTGTCAGCGGCTGGCTTGATGTGCTCATCAAAGACTGGCTGGCAGGGGGGGTCTTCTTTGTGATGGGTAAGATCTTCGTGGCCACCCTCAAGTTGCTGGTGGTGCCCATGGTGTTTGTATCCTTAGTGTGTGGTGCCGCCAGTTTGGGGGGGGGCAAGCAGATGGGCCGCCTAGGTGGCAAGACCGTGCTGCTGTATTTGTTCACCACCGCGGTGGCCATCACCCTAGCCATGGGCTTGGCGCTGTTATTCGAGCCAGGGGTGGGTGCGGCGCTTACCAGCACTTCCCAGGTAAATATCTCTCAGGGCAGCTCTTTCGCCCAAGTGCTCATCGATATCTTCCCCAGTAATCCCGTGGCGGCCATGGCCGAGGGCAAGATGTTGCAGATTATCGTCTTTGCCCTGTTATTAGGGGTGGCCATTAATCACAGTGGTGAGGCTGGTGCACGCTTGAAGAAAAACTTCCAAGACTGGAACGAGGTGGTCATGAAGCTGGTGGGCATCCTCATGAAGCTGGCCCCCTATGGCGTGTTTGCCCTGTTATTTAATTTGTTTGCCAGCAAGGGACTCGGGGCCATCGAAGAATTGGCGGTCTACTTTGCCACTGTGGTGCTGGTGCTGGTGTTACATGCCACCCTGGTTTACCCCTCCTTATTGCTCGTGTTGGCCCGTTTAAAGCCCACCATCTTCTTCAGGAAGATGCGCGGCGTGCAGTTGTTTGCCTTTAGCACCGCCTCCAGCAATGCCACCTTGCCTATTACCATGGCCACGGTGGAGAACCGCTTGGGCGTAGACAACAAGGTCGCGTCCTTTAGTCTGCCGCTGGGGGCCACCCTAAACATGGATGGCACCGCCATCATGCAGGGTGTGGCCACGGTCTTCATCGCCCAGGCCTACGGCATCGACTTGTCGGCCGCAGATTACCTAACCGTAATTGTCACCGCCACGCTCGCCTCCATCGGTACCGCGGGTGTACCTGGGGTGGGCTTAGTGATGCTGTCGCTGGTGTTGACTCAGGTCGGCTTGCCGGTGGAAGGCATCGCCCTCATCATCGGTGTCGACCGCCTGTTAGATATGTTGCGCACCGCGGTGAACGTCACCGGCGATGCGACGGTCTCGTGTATCGTGGCCAACTCCGAAGGCCAATTAGACCGAGCCTGCTTCGAAAACGAGCAAGCCGATCAAACCCTAGTAACCAAATAGCGATATAGAGGAATAAGATGCGTTGGATGTGTTTGCCCATGTTGTTATGGGCGCAGCTGGCTTGTGCGGCTTCGGCCCAGCAAAAAATTGAAGATTTAGCCCAACAGGTGGCCCCTCTCTGGCAAACCATGCGCCCCTTGTGCGTGATGGCGGTGCAGGCAGATTTGCAGCCGGGTTTGCAGGCCAGGCTCGACTATTTAGACAATCAGTTGCTGGCCAGTAACCTCATTGTACGGCTAGTAGAAAAAGTAGGAGAAAATGCCAGCAGTGCCTGGCGTTCACCGGTTTGGGCGCTGCAAGAGCAGCTGGAGAGAGCGGCCTTAAATCCCAGCGAACGCGAGCCGCTGCGAGAATACTACTTCAAGTTGCAGACGCAAACGCCAGGCGAATACCGCGCCCAGTTGGTGGCCGATGTGCAGCACATGAGCGAGCAACTGAACATGAGCCTGCGCGAGCAACTTTGGAAGAGTTGCCACGCGCTGGGTTTAAGCCAGCTAAGCCCTGAGCAAATAGAGGAGGTGGTGGCGGCACGCTGGCGTCAGCAGTCTGCGCGGGTACAAAAGCAATTGCACGATGAATTATCGGCCTTTTACTTTTACAGTTTTAGGTCGGTGGAGAATGCCGAACTCATGGTCATGGCCAATTTATCCAAGCAATTAAAGCCCTGGGTGGGCAGCGCTAAGCTCGCCATCGCAGATTATTTTGCCAGCATGCGAGGCCAGCTGGTGGATTACCCTGTGCAGGCCCTCGGCCCGGCAAGTGACGGCACCCTTCCTGCGGCTCGCCCTTGGCGTCCTCAACCTTAGCCCTAACCCTTCAGCTGGCGGGCCATCTCCTGTAATTCGTCTCTGGCGGCCAGCACTTTCTCGAGGCCATCCTGTGCCTTGCTCATGTCGATATTTAAACTCGCTGACAGTTCGTCGGTGATGCGTTCCAGCGGTGCATCGTTGAGCTGCTGCGCACTCAACAGGCGGGACGACATGAACAGCATCTTGCTTAACACGCTGTGTTCGCCCTCGTAGCTCGGCTCGTTCTGGTAGCGAATGGCGTTACAGACTTCATCTGGCAGGCCCCACTGCTTAAACAAGTTGCTGCTAATCTGCTCGCGGGTGATGCCCATTAGGTGCTGTTCTATGTAGTAGCGATTAATCTGCGGGTTGGCCTCGATGTGGCGATTCACTAAGTTAAAGTGCGGCGGAAAAACGTGGGCCATCAACAGAAAGCCAAAGTTATGCAGCAGCCCGCACAAGTAGGCCATGCCCTGACTGGGCCTGTGCGCGGCGGGTAAGGCGCGCACCAGCTCGGCCATCATGGCGGCGGTGTAGACGCTCTGCTGCCAAAACGGCGTGTAACCCTGGGGGCCGTCCTTGGGCACAGATAGAGTTCTGCCCAAAGACAGGCCCAAGGCGAGGTTGATAACTAGGTCAAAGCCCAGTACCCGAATCACGGCTTCCTCGACGTTGGTGATGGTGCCCGCAATGCCATAGTAGGGGCTGTTGGCCCAGCTGATGACCTGGGCGGCCAAACCTGGGTCGCGGCCCACTAGCTCTGCCAGCTCTTCGCTCTCGGCATCCGGGTCCATGCGTAGGTCGATGATGCGCTGAGCGGTCTCGGGCATGGGCGGCATGTCTAGGGTTTCTTCTAGGCGCTGGTGGATTCTGCGGGCGGTGAAATTTTTAACCGCGCGCATGATGTGCGAGGTATCTTCGCTCCATTGTTGTGCGGGTAACACTATCTTAGGCACTGCCGCGCAATAGTCGCCCGCGTGGGCGCTGCTCGCGAGGACCTGAAAATCGGCCATGGGAATCTCTAGGGGTTGCTCTGCGCCAATCTCCATGGAGATGCTGTCGCAGCTCAGCAGACCCTCATCCACATAGGTATCGAGCCCAGTGACCCGAGGGAGAGTCGCAATCGATTGCAAAGTAAGGCTGCGCCGCACCTTATCGACCTTATCTTGGGGTGCGGGCTTGAGTTGGCGTGAGGTTAGGGCTTGCAGCTTGTTGAGGTCGAGGATCTTATGAGCCGGAAAAATCACCTGAATGCGGCCGTGTTCGTCTTCGAGGATGGCTAGCTGTGCTGAATTCTCTGATATTCCGGGCATATTAAAAACCGCTGACGACTGGTGAATGGTAGCTCTCGCTCTCTTAATAATAGTAGACGCAAAAGAAAACTCAGAGGCAAATATGGGTGCAACTGCAAATATCGCGTATTGTCCTGCCGTGGCCGCTTCTGTCGATTGATTTTTTCTTAGCCCCCATTATACTCGCCGCATTTATTTAAGCTCATCACAGGGAAGTCATACCGTGGCAGATAGTAAATCATCATTTTTAACCAGTGTCATACTGGGAAGTTCGTTGGCCCTCGGCGGTTGTTTAGATAGCAGCAGCGACTCCAGCTCTCAAGGCAACAGCGACACCAGCCGCTTTGAGTTTAAGGTTCACGACCCAAGCAATGGCCAGTTAGCCTCTAGCTTTATGGGCCGTTCAGCTAAACAGCTAATGGGCATGTTGATACCCGAAGCCCATGCCGCTCTCGGCGATCAGAATATTCAGGTGGCCATTGTAGATTACGATGGTGTGGTCATTCAGTTGGTGACGCCTACCGAACCTTTGCAACAAGAAGCAGACGGCACTTATGTGGTGATTCTTGAGGGCGGTGTGCGACTAGACTGCGTTCTGTTGGTGACCCTAGATGGCCCGAGCGACATCAAGGTAGGAGACCGCATCGATGAGACAGGTGCCTTATACACCCCAACGGTAGATACCTCCGAGCCCTTGGATATTGACCTAGCCTCCACCATCGCCTTCGACCTGTTCATCGAAGAAGTCGAGAGCTTTGACAACATTACCCCCAGCGAAGTAGACACCTTAATTGAGGGTGCGCAAAAGATCATCAATGATCTGGGTGTCACCGCGGTGGATACAGAGGCTCTTACCGAGCTAATCAGTGCCGAGTTAACCAGCTATGTTAAAACCGAAACCCTGTTGGCTGAGTTAAGTGACGAAAGTGAAGCGGGCGAGCAAGTTTCTAGCGGCAGCATCGAAACCGACCGCGCCAAGATCAAAGGTTTTTTTGACGACATCAACACGCTAGCGGTGGTGTTGCCGGGCAAATTCGAGGGCGCGGAAGGAGATAGCGCGCTTAATAATATCAAGGCCGATGCCGATGTTGCACAGGCCGTATTAGAAGGTGCCAGCGCCACCCTAGATGACCTTGCCAGCTTGCAAGCGACCCTACAAGCAGGCCTCGAGACGTTTGAGTATGGCGCCACTGCAGTCTCCATTGCCGAAATTTTTGCCGGAGACGAAAAGGCCAGCCTGACAGGCGTGGTATCGTTTAGTGATGCAGCGGGGCGCTTTACAATCGACGGTAGCTACGGTCGGTTAACAGTGGTTAACCTAGAAGTAGCGGTTGATTTTAGTAGCACCACCAATAAGCCATTTTCGTTTACCCTAGCGGGTAAGGTGGCCAGCCCAGAAGCCACGGTAGAGTTAATAGGTGGCGTGGTTGAGCTGCACAGCAGTGCGTCGGTCGCTACATTGGTTCTTGCCGAAGATCAAACCCCAGAGCAAGTAGATGCGCTAGATGCGGAATTAGCAGATAAATTAATTGCCGCCAATGCCGCCTTGACGATTCACCTAGCGGTACATAAAGATGGCCAAGACTTAAGCACATTCGCGGGCTCGGTTGCCATCGAGGCGGTGCGTTCTAGTAACGATTATATTGAATTTTCAGAGGACGATGCCGAGGCGTTTTACAACCTAAAAAGTATCGAGCTAGAGGGCCGCTTCACTCAGGGTGACAACACGCTGGCAGCCAAGGTATCGGCTAAGCAAAACAATGCCGCCGACTACACGCCACTCACTCAAGAGTTGGTAGAGGGTACGGTATATAACAACTTATATTCATACGATTACAACGGCAGCGATACCTTTGTTTTTCACGGCCCAGATGAGGTCACTACCCTAGTGGCCGATGCCAGCCATGAGTATAAAGTCTTGCGCACGGCACGGCCTTATTACTATGAAGAGAGTTTGTATGCTGACAGCTTTACCGCACAAATGGAGAGCAAAAACTTTTATTTTTATGGCATAGGAGGTGTTAGAGGCTATTTTACTGGTAGCGAACTAGATAAGGGTGAAGAGCAAACTATTCCTCTTGAGGGAATAATTGGAACCTATAGCTACAGCGATACAAGTTTGAGTATTTCTTATGAAAATAATTATGGCCAAACCAGCGTTGAATCTTACGAGCTAGACACTGCAAGCGATGACGGCGCCGTTATTAAGCGTGTGAGCTACACTGTCAGCGTCGATATGCATGCATCGACGCCAGAGGAGCACCTGCAAAGCTCTTACTATGATGGTAACTATGGCTTTCATATCTATTCGGATGACATCTATGCTTATTATGAAGTCAAAGTAGAAGACCTTGAGAGGGGAACCGATCTTACCATTACTGCTCAGTTAGATTATGCGTATTCATATTCTGATGGCCAGTACGTTAGTGATTCACAGCCGCAAACTCTGCCTGTCACCTATACGTTTACGGATGAGCACTTTGTTATCACTACTCCTGGAGATGACAACGAAGAAATCTTGTTCTTAGGCGTTGAGGAATATACAGGCCTAAATATTACCTCTAGCTCCAGTAGTGAATATTCATCAGGATTTGATTATTCATATTACGTTTCTGGCTACCAAATCAGTAAGGGCACGTTCGCCGAATACCTAGATACATTCTTTTTTAATAACTCTTATGGTTCCTATGCATGGTCTGAGAGCGTCGGCTGGGTTACATTAACTTATCCTGAGCTAAGCACGGGAGAAGGCATTTCTATCCCTGCCGAAGTGAGAAACTTAAGGTCACTAAAGCATTACGAAAATGCCACTAACTTCCGTGAATTTACCTTTGCTGTAGAACTTGAAAACAATATAGCGGGCATCGGCGAGACGTTAATTAAAGCCAGCCTAGAGCGCACGGGTTACCGTAATGGCGTGGTTATCCTGTCTCTCAGTCATACCGATGACAACAGTTTGCTATCTGATGTGAATATCATGGCGACCTACAACGGTAACGAACTAGGCTCTATGAATATCAGCAACAGCGATGGCTTCGTTATCTCTAGGGACGACGTGCTAGAAGGCGATGAAGAAACCACCATCACCTTTGGCCTAGAAACCGCCACCGTCAGCGAAGTCGATAGCGGCATTAAGGTGAGCTATAGCAATGGTGACTTTGATCTCTATTGATAGCCACTAGACACTCATCATGCGTATGATCTATATGCATAAAACAGCCCTGCCTCGGCAGGGTTTTTTTATGGCCCTTCTTATTGCCTGTGTGTGCCAAGTTCAGCTGGCCCATGCAATCAATTCACCTCACCCAGTGAATGAAAGCTGGCTGTCTATGCGTAGCGATAGTTACAGCGATGCCTTCAAAATACTGGATTTATATAACGATAACCCGCGCTCGCGGCAAGCGGGTGATGTTATTTATTCATTTAGTCAGTGGCAATTAGGCCGGCAAATACACCCCAATATTGCATTAGGGGTGATCGGCGGCTGGGATATTTACGGCCAGCATAGCGTGCTAGCGGCAAAAATTTATGCGCAACAAGAGGTAAAGGCGGGCCAATATGACTATCAACTTGAGGCGGATATGCAGCGTACTCAGGGTTTATTTGTGGCGTTTAATTTTGGCATTAATCAATTTAACGTGCATGCCTTATTAGAGGCAGGCCAAGCATTTGGCTTAACCTCGGTGGACATACACGGCAACCTTAGCAGTCAAGACAATCGCCTTGCTGGGATCGCCGATATTGATTACTTTTACGAAAAAGACGCTCTGTATCATCGTAAACTAAACAAGACGCCAGCAGGGCGCTATGTCAGTTTGTCTGTCGATTTAAGCTATGCATCAGTTTGGGGTGAGCACCGTTTACACATGCAAGATTTGTTTAATCAAACCCATTGGCACAATGCCCCTTTTACCCAGCTGGCACTCAATACCAATAAGGTCAGCAGTATCGATGACAATGGCGTGGTGAGCGTTAGGCCGTTAGGCAGTGGCCGCGAAACCTTTAAATCGTTTAACCAAGTATTTCCTGCACGAATAGAGTTCTCTAATTATTTTAAAATAGATAACACGGCGCGTGCCGTGCTGGGTTTAAACACCATCAAAGACGATGTGTGGCCATTTATAGGCTGGCAATTTAGTCGTGGTAACATGCAAGTTCGTTACCATGTGAAGCAGCAAGCCTTCGCGGTCTCTCAACGATATAACCCCTATTTTTCCTATCAATTTAGCAGTGATCATCTTGATGGCAGCAAAATTCAACGGCTACAATTTGGCATCGAGCTGCGTTATTAACATGATTAACGGTAAACGATTTAGCATCACCCTAGTGTTGTCGCTCATGCTTAGTATTATGGGGTGCTCGCAGAGCGATGAGGCGTATTACCAGCCGCAAATTTTAGATGAGCCGCCTGCCTATATGACATCTGCGGACTTTTCGGTGGCGCGTAAATGGAACGAGCTTTTATTAAGTGCCATACGCTTAGACTATGCGCGGCCCACGGTGCATGCCCGTAACCTATTCCATATTTCGGCTGCTATGTTTGATGCCTGGGCATTATTCGATGCACAAGCCAGCCCCTATTTAATTAATTCGAGCCTAGCAAGCATTAGCCAGTGCCAGCTAGTAATAGGTGCAAACGCAACCCCGGCAGGGGCGGTAGCGGCCCAGCAAGTAAGTATCAGCTATGGGGCTTATTATTTAATTAATCACCGCTTTAAACACTCTCCAGAGGCGCAACATATTCAAGCCTTGAACGACACGCTCATGCAACAACTTGGCTATGACCTTAACGTTAATTTTGACAGCGATTCGCCCGCTCGGCTCGGTCGTGATATTGCAAACTGCTACATCGAATATGGTTTAAGCGATGGCGCGAATGAGGCGAACCTTTATGCCAACCAGTTTTATGAGGCCGTTAACCCGCCCTTACCGCTATCTAAGCCCGGTAACGGCACCATCTTAGATTTAGACCGCTGGCAGCCATTGGCATTTGCGGCGGCGTTTATCGATCAAAGCGGCAATCAAGTGAGTACCGGCAGCGCCCCTGATTTTTTAAGCCCAGAGTGGGGGCGGGTATTGCCCTTTGCATTATCTGCGGCCAATCTGCAAATACATGACACCGCGGCGGGTGAATACTGGCTGTACCATGACCCGGGCGCACCGCCGTTGGCCAGTAACCAGCGTTTACATGAATATCAGTGGGGCTTCGCCTTAGTGGCGGCTTGGTCTTCGCATTTAGATGGCAATGATGGGGTCATGGTGGACATCTCTCCCGCCAGTATCGGTAATGTTGAGCAGCTTCCCAGCACATTTACTGGCATGCAGGCTTTTTATCTTCTAGAGGCAGGTGGCGATAGCGGCCAAGGGTATGATCGTAATCCCATAACCGCCACCCCCTACCCAGCCCAGTGGGTGCCCCGAGGTGACTACGCACGCGTGTTGGCCGAATTTTGGGCCGATGGCCCAGACTCCGAAACCCCACCCGGGCATTGGTTTGTTATCTTAAATGCGGTTGCAGATCACCCGTTACTGGCAAAGCAGCTACAAGGGCAGGGAGAGCTACTAGGAAATTTAGAATGGGACATAAAAGCGTATTTCACCCTAGGTGGAGCCATGCACGATGCGGCCATTAGCGCCTGGGGAGCCAAGGGCCACTATGACTATATTCGGCCCATATCGGCGATTAGGGCCATGGCTGAATTAGGGCAAAGTTCAGATGAATCTGTAGATAATTATCATCCGCAAGGCATACCATTAATGGCCGGTTTTATTGAGGTCGTGACCTTCACGGATGACTTGGCAGGGGCCTTGGGTCGTGATGTGGGCAAGATTAAAATTAAGGCATGGCAGGGGCACACAGCCTTAGCAGACCCGCAAACCGACACCGCTGGGGTGGGTTGGATTTTAGCCGAGAACTGGTGGCCTTATCAGCGCCCATCGTTTGTCACCCCGCCTTTTGCGGGTTATGTGTCGGGTCACTCTACTTTTTCTCGGGCGGCGGCAGAGGTATTAAGCGCCTATACCGGCAGTGATTATTTTCCTGGGGGGGTGGGCGAGTTTAAAATAAGCGCCAACGATTTCTTAGTGTTTGAGAGTGGCCCTAGCATGGATTTGACCCTGCAATGGGCCAGCTATAAAGACGCCTCCGATCAGTGCAGTTTATCGAGGATTTGGGGCGGCATTCACCCTCCGGCAGATGATATACCCGGGCGCATGATGGGCATCACCATCGGGCAGGCGGCCTTCCAAAAAGCCCTTAGTTTTTTTTAAATCAAACCTGCCCATAGCGCACATTATCCCCGAGCCAGCGCTGAATAATTAAGGTCAAACCTGCCCATAACGCACATTATCCCCGAGCCAGCGCTGAATGAGCGGTGCACTGATGTGCGGCGCATCGTGCTGACACATCTGTGCCCACTGTTTGATGTCAGGCAATAAATAGCCATCCCGCTGGAGGTCGGCGATGCGCATCTGCAATAAACCGGTCTGGCGGGTGCCTAGCACCTCTCCTGGGCCGCGAATCTGCAAGTCTATTTCGGCAATCTTGAAGCCATCGGCGGTGTCGCGCATGGCTTGAATACGCTTCTTACCTTGCTGGCTTAACGGCGTTTGATATAGCAGTACGCAATGGCTCTTGGCGGTGCCACGGCCCACGCGGCCACGCAACTGATGCAGTTGTGCCA
>CAJXIK010000044.1 GCA_913054445.1 uncultured Bermanella sp. | reverse complement strand
GACATGTGCCTGCAAGCCACGCTAAATTGGCAGCATCAGCGTTTAGTGAAACGCTATGGCGAGCCTGTGGGTAAAAAAAGCGGCGAGGCGCAATCCTTAGTGGTGCTGGCCATGGGCAAACAGGGGGCGGGGGAATTAAATCTCTCCAGCGACATCGACCTCATCTACGCCTACCAAGAAGCCGGCCACACGCAAGTAGCAGAAGGTGCTGCCGGGGCGAGCCAGAAGAGCCTCTCTAATCAAGAATTTTTTATTAAGCTGGGCCAGGCGCTCATTCAAAGCCTAGATAAAACCACCAGCGACGGCTTCGTCTACCGGGTCGACATGCGCCTGCGTCCCTACGGGCAATCTGGGCCCTTAGTGATGAATTTCAACTCCCTAGAAAACTACTACCATGAGCAGGGCCGCGACTGGGAACGCTACGCCATGATCAAGGCACGGGCGGTCACCGGCACGCAAAATCACAGAGCACAGGTGATGGCGATTTTACGCCCCTTTAGCTATCGCAAGTATGTGGATTTTGGCGTATTTGAGTCCCTGCGCGAGATGAAGAGCCGCATCAAGCAAGAGACCGTGCGCCGTAACCTAGACAACAACGTGAAGCTGGGCAGTGGCGGCATTCGCGAGGTGGAGTTCATCGCACAGGCGTTTCAGCTGATTCGGGGGGGCACCGACAAACAGCTGCAAGAACCTAATATATTTAAAGTTTTTCAGCACCTGCAAGCCATGGAGTATCTACCCAAGTTGGCGGTAGAGGCGCTCTTGCACGCTTATGATTTTCTGCGGGACAGCGAGCACGCCATTCAGGGCATTCGCGACCAGCAAAGCCAAACCCTGCCAAGCGATGACATCAATCAGGCTCGCGTCGCCTGGAGTATGGACTGTGCCAGCTGGCCCGAATTTTTACAGCGACTCGACCGCCACCGAAAAATAGTAAGCGATCACTTCAATCAGGTTGTAGACCAGCCCAAGACCCAGCGCGAGGATGACCACATGGGCATCTGGTTGGATATCTGGCTGGGGAGCTGTGATCACGGCGAGCATCCGGCCAATCACCCCGCGGTGAAAGAACAGCTGCGTAAACTGCGCGAGAGCAACAGCAGCCAAAGAATGCAGGCCATCGGCAGGCAACGCTTAAACAAGGTTATGCCGCCGCTGCTTAAGGCCATCTGGGAATGCACGCACCCCACAGAGACCCTCGGCCGCCTGATTCCCCTCATCGAATCCATCCTGCGCCGCAGCGCCTACCTAGTGTTGTTAAACGAAAACCCCGAGGCCCTCAGCCAGCTCGTGCGCCTGTGTGATGGCAGCCCCTGGATCGCCCACAGCATCACCCAGGCCCCCATACTGCTAGATGAATTATTGCACCCGGCGCACCTCTATAATCCCAGCGACCAGAGCGCCATGCAGGAAGACTTAGCCCTACGCCTGTTGCGCATCGAAGAAGACGACCTCGAAGAACAAATGGACGCCCTGCGGCATTTTGCCCAGACCCATAAGCTGCAAATTGCCGCCTGTGAAATAACCGGCGTGCTGCCGCTCATGGAAGTGAGCGATCACTTAACCTGGCTGGCGCAAACTCTCTTGGAAAAATCTCTGTGGTTGGCCTGGCAACAAATGGTGGCCAAACACGGCTACCCCAGCGATGCCCAAGGGGAGGCGGTGCTGAGCCCAGAGTTTTTAATTTTGGGTTACGGCAAACTCGGCGGCATGGAGTTGTCTTATGGCTCGGACTTAGACATGGTGTTTTTACATGGGGCCTGCGTGAATCAATCCACCTTGGGGGAGCGCACCCTCGAAAATGGAGTATTTTATACCCGCCTAGGGCAGCGACTCATTCACATCCTTAATACCACCACCCGCGCTGGGCAATTATACGAGGTGGATATGCGCCTACGCCCCAGCGGTGCCAGCGGCATGATCGTGGCCTCCATGAAGGCCTTCGCCCAGTATCAGAACCTAAAGGCCTGGACTTGGGAGCATCAGGCCCTAGTCCGTGCCCGCATCATCTGTGGCCAAAATACCCTAGCGGATGAATACCGACAAATACGCAGGCAGATACTGGCAAAACCACGGGATGTTGGCCAACTTAAGCAAGAAGTAGGGGAAATGCGGCAGAAAATGCGCGATAATCTCGGCGCTCAGGGTGCGGGCCAGGCTCAGTTTCAGCTTAAGCAAGATGCCGGCGGCATTGTCGACATAGAATTTCTGGTGCAGTACCTAGTACTGGCCCACTCGGCGGCACACCCCGCCTTGCTGCAATGGACCGACAACGTGCGGCTGCTGGCAACCCTCGCCAAACAGGGCCTGTTAACGGCCCCACAAAGCGACGCCCTCTATCAGGCTTATATAGCCTATCGCTCATTGGCACACCGTCGGGCATTGCAGAATCAAGCGTTACTGCTTAGCCCCAGTGAGTTCGACCACGCTAAGCTAGCACCTCACATAGACAAGATTACAGCGCTTTGGCAGAGCATCATCAATGGCTAGCTCGCCAAGGATGGCGCTTTTAAGCTGCATTTGCCGCCTCTGTGTGACCACGCATTAATACAAAATTGAGTCGGAAATCTGTCATTAAGGTTTCCGTGCATAACGTTAGGAATAGAAAATGGCCGCATTTGGAACAGTTTTCATGCCGAAAATGGCACTGGCGACTTACGAAAACAATTCATGGACACCCTCTAGTATCGTGCCATCCGACAAATTAGAACTGCATCCGGGTGCCCATGTTTTGCATTATTCGAGCACCTGCTTCGAAGGTTTAAAGGCGTTTAAACACCAAGATGGTAGCGTCAATATTTTTCGTATGCAGGCCAACATCCAGCGCATGACACAGAGCAGTGAGCTACTAAGCCTGCCCGCGATTAATAAAGATCAGCTCGCACAGATGATCAAGGACGCGGTGAGCCTGTACGCCGCAGACGTGCCTAAGCCGCCAGGCTCTATGTATATTCGACCCACCCATATCGGCACTGAGCCTGCCATTGGCAAGGCTGCCGCGCCTTCGGAATCGTCTCTTTTATATGTGCTCTTGTCACCGGTGGGGGATTATTTCACCGGTGGCGATAAGCCGCTGCGACTCTTACTAGAAGAAGACGGCATGCGTTGCGCGCCACACATGGGCGTCATTAAAAGCGGCGGTAATTACGCCAGTGCATTAGGCCCTATTTCCCGGGCGCGCCAGGCATGCGATGCCGATCAAATTCTTTTCTGCCCCAACGGCGACGTACAAGAAACCGGCGCGGCTAATTTTATCTTGATAGATGGCAATGAAATTATCACTAAGGCCCTAGACAGCTCGTTCTTACACGGCATCACTCGGGACTCTATCCTAACCCTAGCGCGCGACGCTGGTATGACCGTAACCGAGCGCGACTTCACCGTCACAGAATTGTTAGAGCGCGCCAAGAAATCGGGCACAGAGGCGGCATTGTCGGGCACCGCGGCGGTCTTAACGCCGGTGGGCACGCTGATTCACAATGGCCAAGAATTTCCGGTGGGCTCTGGCGAGCCCGGTAAAACCACCTTAAAATTGCGCCAGGCATTGAATAACATTCAATGGGGTAAGAGCGAGGACAAATACGCTTGGTTAGAAAAAATCGACTAGCAGCAGGCGTGGCAGGCACTTAAGGGTGCCTGCCTTTTTTATGTGTGCGCCCTCAAAAAGAGGAACCCGGCTGCTTTAAGAATTCGACCTCTGCCTCTGTCGAATCACGATTGACGACGGCATTACGATGGGGATACCTGCCAAACTTCTCGATTATATTTCTGTGCTTGATCTCAAATTCGAGACTCGCCGACACGCCGTTATTCTCAAACAAGCCCACGGCGACATCATGAATACACAGCGACTCACTGTGCATGTATGGCATATACATGAAGCTTCTCTCTCTTGGTGGCAACGCTTGGTCTGCGCCTAGCAATACCGCCTCTTGAGCAAGGGCCAAGGCTAATGGGTCCGCAGCGAAGGCCTGCGGAGTGTCTCTAAAGATATTTCGCGAGAACTGATCGAGCACAATTATTTCAGCCAAACGCCCCCACGCCGATTGCCGCCATTCGAAAAGCTCACACTTGCTAGCCTGCTCGTGCAGCGTTAAAAATTTTTCTTTAATTAAAAGATCAAAATTAATATCTTTAAGCCACCACTTCGACGGCTCTATTTCATCAAACCAAAAAGATAAAACATCCTGATGATTCATCGAACTTTCCTTGTCATATCATCAAATTTAAACAGCATTTTTTTATTGGCTCACGCGCCGCAACAGCTCAATAGACGCCTCCACCTCAACCTTTCTGATGGCCACGCTTTCAATATTACAACCTATAGGTATGCCCTTCTCGGCGGCAAATCGTCTTAGCTCCCGATAGTTTTGTTCGGACACTTCCACCGATTTTTGCAGTATATCCTGCGAATGCAGCAATTCATTTTCCAGCCAGCGAGGGATGCTGATACCCAACCATTTCATAAACTCAAGGGTCTTCTGCGAACCACACGGTGTTAGGGTAAACAAGATAGGCACCAAAGGAATATTATTTTCTAAACCGTAATAATAATAATCTGATAAAAAGTCTTTAGAGGCATTCACGTCATAAACCCCTTGGGAGATGAAAAAATCACAGCCCTGAGCAATCTTATTAAACACCCTGAGGTGCTCGTCACCCTTGCTTTGGTGGCGCTCAGAAATGGTTACCCCTCCCAACAGTAGCTGCTGATTAACCTTACTTTTTAATTCATAAGCATCGTTAATATTCATGGAGACCGATTGCTCTTTAGACGCGGCCCCCACGAATACGGTGAGGTTTTTCGTGCTGGATGCGGCGCTTAAGAATTGGCCAAGCTCGGCCTCTGAATATTTGCCCACGGCGCGATAGATAATCTTGGGAACGTCTAATGATGCTAAATACTGCTGACTATAGTCAAAGGCATCTAGGGTCTCGATGAACGGAAAAGGCCGCTCCACCTCAGTGCGGGATTTTTCATCTTGAATATCATAGAGCACGAGACCATCGATATTGAGCGCCTGTAGGCGTTCAATTTGCAGGGCTGATATCTCGGCGACACGTTCCTCGCCGAGGCCGGCCTTAGGAGGGGTAATGCCATAGAGCACAATACCGCTCTCTTTATTTTTTATCTTTTGTACTAGCATGAATAACCTGCGCTTGTTGATCTTGGGTTTGCATTCCCACCCAGTGTATAAAAAATCAGCAGTGAAGAATAATGTGTCTTGACGGGAGTCGTTAGAATAATAAGAGGGGGAGGGCTGTCCAGGGCATGAATAACCCTGGATCTGGCGAGCGTGCTTAAGCCGCCGATGACTCACTCTGAAGTTCGGCCACTTGGGTCTCAAACTGGCTTAACATGCCATTCAGTTTGTTCTCCCAGCTGTTTTTTTGCTCGTTGAGGCTGGCATTCTGCAAATTAAGGCCAGCAATCTCCTGCTTTAACTCGTCATTTTCCATGTTCAGTAATTCGACGGTCTCTAACGCCAGCGTAATTTTTGCTTCTAGTTTGTCCAATAATTCCATAAATTTCTCAAGTGTGTAGGTAAAAAGCGGTGAATAATAAGCGCCCACTAGAATTTAGACAAGGCTAATTTATCTAGCTATAACAATGACTTACGGCGCTCGTCAGCGACGTCGCGAGCAACCTAGTCTACGCTTGCCCAATTGCACTCTTGCTCCGCCACCATGGCCAACAACTGCTGACCAAGGGCCATGGCTTCGCGAATGTCCATGGCATAAAAGTGTTCGTTGCGGTCACTGCCCAAACGATCGGCGGGAATAATAAGCTTAACGGCCGCTACGTTGCTCTCGTCATTGTCGAAGGCTATAAAAGATTCTAAATGTGCTGATGTCATAATTGGCTACTACGTGGTTTATTATTATTTGATTTGGAACGGGTTCTATTATCCCTATTTTCAGCCTATACGCCAGTACCAACGCCTAATAACCATTTTTCGTGGCACCTTAGCGGGTACCTTTTAGGGGCCTCATAACCCATAAAAAAGCATGACTTTGTGCATTCATCTATCACCTCCAGACAAATAGCCTTTATAGGATGCATGACTCATTTTTGCTAAAAACCTAACCATTGCGTAGACATGCCTATTCATGGGTATTACCCTCTGCCTGATTTTCACACAATAATAAATAAAATAAACAAAAGGACTTTCCGTGAATTTTTTAATCTCCGTGCCTCAATGGATATTAAGGCAGCTAAACAACCACAAAAAAAATGTCATCTTACTCTTGGCTGGTTTTGTCGGTTTGTCTTTTTTAATCCTTGCCGTCGGCAAAACTTTTCAAAGCTGGGACGATGATCCGAGCCGTGGAGCCATGGCCATTACCGATGGTGAATTTGGCGAAAACTATACAACCCCCATATATCTCGATCAGGGTTGGAGCGCATCGGACAGCTTATGGTTTTACAACATCACCCAAGGCTCGGGCCTGCTGCCCTACGACTTTTACCTCAACCTCGAGCAGAAAAATTCCAGTGAGCTTATTCGCGCCACTGCCGCTATCGATAAATACCGCTACCTGCCACAGAAGCCCACCTTCTCCAATCCAGATGGTTTGGCCGTGGGTTTTGCCAAGGAAAGTTATCAGGGCAAAGATTACATGGGTTACACCTGTGCCGCCTGCCACACCACTCAGGTTAATTATAAGGGCCAAGCCATTCGTATCGATGGCGGGCCAGCCATGGCCAATATGGTGGGCTACCTAACCGCCATGGAAGATGGCCTAAAACAAACCATCAGTAATCCAGAAAAAAATCAACGCTTTGTGGATGCGGTATTGGCTCTGAATAATGACTACCAATCGCCGCAGGAAGTAAACGCAGACTTAAAAAAATGGACCGGAAGCCTCACTTTATACAACGCGATTAATCACTCCCACATAAAATATGGCTACGCCCGCCTAGATGCCTTTGGCCGTATTTATAACCGTGTTTTACAATACGTGCCCAACAAGAGACAGGTACACGACATCCTTACCCAGGTCACATCGCAGGCAGGGACATACATCATCAGCTCTGATGAGGCTGACTTAGTCTTGCAGGGCATCAATGAAACCATTATTGGTAATCATCAATTTGTGCAGATCATCGAACGCCTATTATCCACCGAGACTGGCTACCCAGCATTAACTCAAAAAGAATTTTTACTCATTAGAAATTCCCTATTTAACGAGCCCAGCGCGCCGGTGAGTTACCCTTTCTTATGGGACATCGCACAGTCGGATCATGTGCAGTGGAATGGCATTGCCGATAACTCTGGGTTGGGGCCTCTGGGGCGCAACACCGGAGAGGTGATTGGCGTATTTGGCATACTGGATTGGCAGGCAAAAGAGCCAGGCTTTAGTCTGTCTTCTTTGTTGACCAACCAGGATCACAAAAAGAAGAAGGTAGACTTCAAGTCGTCCATCGACCTCACTAACTTGGAACGCATCGAACATCACTTAGCCAGCCTAGAGTCACCGCTGTGGCCTGAAAATATTTTAGGAAAAATTGATCACGCCAAAGCCAAGCAAGGCCGCAAGATTTACGGCCAATATTGTCAAAGCTGCCACGAATTGATTGACCGCAACGATGCCGACCGAATCGTTATTTCTAAATTTTCTGCGCTGGAAAATATCGGCACCGATCCCACCATGGCCGTACACAGCGTTACCTATAAAGGTAAGTCGGGTAACTTTAAACACACCTATCAAAATACCGGTGTAGGCGAGGTTATTCTAGAAGAAGAGGCACCGGTGGCACAGATATTAACCTCCGTCACTAAGGGGGTAGTGGCCACCCCAGATGCCGACAAATGGCTGCTGCGCCGCTGGGCCGACTGGGGCTACACGGTGGGCGCATCCCTGTTTACCAACCCCATTAAAAAAAGCAGCGTGAAGGCGGGTAATTACAATCCAGACACTACGGCCAACCCGTACAACTCGCTACTTTCCTATAAGGCCCGTTCGCTAAATGGCATCTGGGCCACCGCCCCGTACCTGCACAACGGTTCGGTGCCCACTATATATGACCTGTTATTACCCAGCAAAAAACCCGGCGATCCAGATAGCGGGCAGTATCGACCCGCATCCTTTGTGGTGGGCAGCCGTGAGTTTGACCCGCAAAAAGTTGGCTTCATTAGCTCGGGTTATGCAGGCAGTCCATTCACCACCGCGCGCGCAGGTAACCTTAATTCGGGCCACGAATATGCGGCGGGTAATAGCCCACAGATAGACGGCACCGTACTGCCTGGTCTCGATGAAGATCAGCGTTGGCAGCTGCTAGAATTTTTAAAAACACTTTAAGCCCCACATAAAGCCCATTGATTAATGGGCTTTTTTTCGGCTGTATTATCTGGATATGACCATGAAAAAAATAAGTTTAATGCTCGCGCCCATTGCCGCCAGCCTGCTTTTAAGTGCCTGTAGCGACATAGAGGTTGCGCCACTGGGAGAGGAAATTATTCCCCCAGGGGAACAGCAGATCATCAGTGACATCAGCGAACTGCTGATCCACAAGTTAAACGAACAATATCAGGGTGAAACCTTTTTACGCGACACTCATCCCAAGGCCAATGCTTGCCTGCACGGAACCTTCACCGTTAATAAAGACATAGACCCCGCCTTTCAGCACGGAGTGTTTCAGCCAGGGGCCAGTCATCCGCTGTGGATGCGTCTCTCCAATGCGGTGGAAGAGGTCACCTCTGATTACGATAAAGATTTTCGCGGCCTAGCCATGAAGCTCACCCAGGTAAATGGCGAACGCGTTAGCATGTCGGCCTTGCCCATAGTGCAGGGTAAACGCCAACTACTGAGCCATGGTGATGAACGACACACTCAGGATTTTTTATTCCTAGGACACGACGCATTTTTTGCCGCCGACCCTCAAGATTTTTTTGAATTTTTCAGTGGCTCCCTTGCCAAGTTTGCCCTCACCCACCCTCAAGGGATATGGAACATCATAGCCGGAGAGCAGCGCGTGGTGACACCGCTCGACATAAAGTGGAACAGTGTCACAGGTTACGCGCTGGGTGATAAAAAAGAAGATGGGGCTTATGAAAATGTGGTGCGCTATGCCATGCAAACCTGCACGGTGAATGGTGGTGCCCCTGCCGATAAAAACAAACCCGACTACCTAAGCGAAAACCTAGCCAAACAACTAAGCGGCGACGGCCGAGGCTGCCTGGATTTTTACATTCAGAGACAACTAGATGCCGATGCCATGCCGGTGGAAAATGCGTTGGTGGCTTGGGATCAGACGTTATCTCCCTTCATTAAAATTGCCCGCATCGATATTCCGCCACAGGTCTTTACCTCCCAGGCACAGAAAGATTTTTGTGAAAACATGTCGTTTAACCCTTGGCACAGCCTCGTGCAGCACAAGCCACTGGGTGGTATTAACCGCGCCAGGCGCCAGGTAATGAAAGACATCTCTGACGAGCGCCTGCGGCACAACGGTGTCAGCCGCTTCGAACCCAATGGACTAGAACGTTTCAAATAGAAGGATAAACCTATGAATATTTTTTTAACGGCCTTCGCCCTGCCGCTATTGTTATTAACAGGCTGTGGCCACGATGCCCTCGAGGCACCAGACACTCCGCCTGTGGTGCGCGAGGTGCCCGCCAACTGGAGCCAAGAGCAGCAACGACGCCAAACCCATAAGCGCGATTACTTACAAGAGCATAGTGTGGCCTATGATTGGTTCACGCGTTTTGCCTTCAGTGAGACTGACGGGGTACCCTTTATCTTGTTAAAGTTGCTACCCATCATTGCCCCCGAATACTGGGGTGGGCAAGATAATTTTTTGCAGGTGGTGGGCCTGAACAACGACCCAGCTAGACCCGGTTACCCGCTTGCCACCGGCATAGGCATTAGCGCCATGGCTCGCAGCGAAAAGCTGGGGAATATTGATTACACTTCGTTTACCTGTGCCGCGTGCCATATAGGCCGAGTGCGCACTCCGCAGGGGGAATTGCAACTCATCGAAGGCGGCGTCAATAGTGAATTTAATATTGTGCAGTATCGGGTCAGGGTTTATAACACCCTGAAAAAAGTCTTCGCCGACGAAACCGATCGAGGCATCAAAAATACCCTGTTGGTGAATGCCTTCATGGCCGCACTGCAAAAGATAGAAAGCACACAACCCCACTATTTTTACAACGACTACCAGGCAAAGGACATTAATTTCTCAGGGGATTACGAGCAACAGCAAATTGCCCTATTTAAAAGCAATGCCCACGACACTATCATTAAATTCGCCAACGCCGCCGAAAACGAGTATTTAAGTTATGCGGCGCTGCTGAATAAAAACTACGATGGATTTCAAGAGCAATCGTTAAAGGGCTTTGCAGGCATGGCCGATGCCACCGGCATTAGCGCCACCAGTGCTTACAGTGGCCTGCAAGATAATTTTTTTAGCCGCCTGTTCGCATCTTATATATTACCCTCGTCCCCTGGCATCAGCGATTTTATGACGGTATGGGAACAAGACAAGCGTAAGGCCAGCTGGGACAGCGAGCATGAGTCACTCATTAACGGCGGCGGCCAATGGAACGGCAACATCCCCATCCCCATGTACCGCAACCTAGCGGCACAGCTAACCCTAGGCTTGGAAAACAATGACATTCGCGTGGCCGCATTTGGCGTTGAGCTATTGGCTGGCCTGCCGGCTTCGGTGTATCCCTTCGATGTGGACGTGGCGCTTGCCGAGAAAGGCCAGCGGTTATTTAGCGAGAACTGCGCGCAATGTCACCAGCCCCATAACGGTAAGATATACAGCAACCTTGGCAC
>CAJXIK010000043.1 GCA_913054445.1 uncultured Bermanella sp. | reverse complement strand
CTCAGCAGGGGCAAAATAAAAAACCTGGGGAAGCGCAAAACCAGCAGCCCTCTTCTCAGCCGTCAGCAGATGACGCAGGGCAAGATGGAGAGCAATCCGCCAGCGACAATTCCAGTGACGACCCCAGCCAGCAAGGCGCAGCAGAGGAGGCGCAAAACCCTCTGGCACAACCGCAAACGGACGCAGAAAAACAACGCCAGCAGGCGGCCCAAGCACAAATAGACAGCACCCAAGCAGACGACACACAATCAGGCGAAGAACAGGTAGGCGAAGAACAGGCAGACCATGCAGCGCAAGGCCAGCCGCAGTCCCAGCTAAAAAGCACGCAACAACTCGAAAAAGAACAGGCCATGCAGCAATGGATAGAACGCATCCCAGATGACCCGGGCGCTTTATTGCGTAACAAATTTTTATACCAATATCAGAATCGCAACCCACAAAACAGCGTGCAAAATAAGGATAGGAAACCGTGGTAAGAAAAACGTTATTATTTCTGTGCTTAATGTCATCCATGGCCAGCGTCTGGGCGGTGACCTTCGAGAGTTCGGTGGACCGCAAGCAAATACGAGACGGGGAATCTCTGCTGCTAACGCTGCGTTATAACAGAAACGTGCGCAGCGCTAACCCAGATTTTAGCCCGCTGCAGCAGCAATTCGACATCATCAACCAGCAGCGCAAGAGCAAATTTCAGTTTGTGAACGGCCAAAGCGATTCTTGGACCATCTGGACCCTACACTTAATGCCGAAACGGCTGGGCAACCTCGTGATACCCTCGTTACACTTTAAGGGGGAGGACAGTCAGGCCATCCAAATTCAAGTCGAAGAATTATCCGCCAGCATTAGCAACCAACAGCAGAAAGAAGCCTTCTTTCACACTGAGGTCGATGTGCAGCGCGCCTACGTGCAGGGGCAAATTTTATACACAGAGAAATTGTATTTCTCTGTGCCCCTGAATAACGGTCAGTTCAATGAAGTCGAGGTGGATGAAGCCGTGGTGCAAGCCTTGGGGGCAACCAACATTTACTCGACTCAACTCAACGGTCGCACCTTCGATGTGTACGAACGCAACTATGTGATCTACCCCCAAGTGAGCGGCGAGATGATCATCCCGGGCCCAAGGTACACAGGGGAAGTGAGCAACGGCCGCTGGCGTGCCGGTCGCCCCATTCGCGTGAGCCAGCCGCCCTTAAAAATTCAGGTGCTGCCTCAGCCCGCGAGCTATCCGGCCGCCAGTTGGTTACCCGCACAGGCGCTGACGCTGGAGTATGAGTGGCGTGGCAACCCACACGCTTTAACCCTGGGTGAGCCCATCACCTTGCACCTCGAGCTTAAGGCCAAGGGCCTGAGTCAGGCACAGCTGCCAGACATCGTGCTGCCCGCCAGCAAAGGCTTTAAGTATTACCCAGATCAGGCCAAGACTCAGGACGTGACCAGCACAGAGGGCATCATCGGCATACGCAGCCAGAGCATCGCCATCGTGCCCACCCAAACGGGCCGCCATACCCTGCCCGAAATCCGTATCCCCTGGTGGAATACCCAGCATGGGCGCTTAGAATACGCCGTGATTCCGGCACAACCCTTAACCACCATCAATAACCAGCCAAACCAACACAACCAGCCAAACCAAAACAGCCAGCCAAACCAAAACGAGGCACCCGTTGACCCTGTTTCGGTGATGCCTGCTCCAGCTGACGCGCCAGCCCCAGTGCACACTGACGGCTCGCTATTTTGGCCCGCGCTCAGTGGCGTGTTATTACTGGCGTGGCTTGCCACCCTAGGCACTTGGTGGCTAAAGAATCAGCCTGCCAACAAGGCAGCCACAGGTGCTCAGCCGCCCACACCCATTAGCCCGAGCCTGAAGAATATTCGTCAGGCCTGTCGCAATAACGACGCCCGCCAGGCCCGCGCCCACATACTAAGTTGGGCCAGGTCACAATGGCAATTTAGCGGCAACAGCCTCACCAATTTGGCTCAGCAGATGGCTGACCCCGCCCTCGAAGCGGCACTTGAACAATTGGACCATTTTTTATACTCCCCCCTCGACGACAGCTGGCAGGGGGAATACCTATGGCAACTGCTCAATGCCCATAAACCCATGGCAACGACCAAGCTGAAAGGCTCGGAATTAACTACTATCTACCCACACGAGACCACAAAGACCCAACATGGATAAGCAAAATAACGACCCATCATGCCCTTGTGGCAGCGGCAAAGACTTCGATCAGTGCTGTAAAAAAGCCTACGACGCGATTAATTCTGCCCGCCATAAGTTAAAGGCCGCCATGAAAGACCCCATCACCGCCCAGGAGCTAAAAAAACTGCTCAAACAGCATAAATAGCCAAAGGCGCTTTTTGTAAAGTGTCTATACTCAATTTATTGGGCGAGAGGCAGGTTATGAAAAAAGCGGTTATCATCGAAGACGACAACATTTCCCAGAAATACATCCGCCTAGCCCTACAAGACGTGGTGGATTTACACTTTGCCGACAACGGCAAGGATGGCTTGGCGCTGATATACCATCTAGAGCCAGACATCATCATCTTGGATGTGGAGCTGCCCGATGCCAACGGCTATGAGCTGTGCCATGAAATCCGTCACCACTCGCAGTTTTTATTTACCCCTATTCTGTTTTTAACCGGCCACACCTCCCTCGACGAGCGCATAAAGGGTTACAGCGCAGGGGGGGATGATTATATGACCAAACCCTTCGAGTCCAGCGAAGTGGTGGCCAAGGTCACCGCCCTGCTGCGCAACCACGAACAAAAGGTAAACCTACAAAGCCAATTTAAGGAAGCGCAGAGCACCGCCATCGAATCCATGACCGGTGCCAGCGAGTTAGGGCTTATCGTTCAGTTCTTCGAGAAGACCTATGCCATCAGCACCTTCGAGCAACTCGCCAGCTCGATTTTTCATATATTTAAGAGCCTAGAGCTCAAGACCTGCCTGATATTTGATACAAAAGAAGAAAGCCTGTTTTTCAGCAGCGAAGCCATCAGCAAGCCCCTAGAAAAAGAACTCATGATGCGCCTGCGTGAAGAAGATCGTTTCTTCGACTTTGGCCACCGCACACAAATAAATTACCCTGTGGTGGCGTGTTTAGTGAAAAACATGCCCATGGATGATCCGGCGCGCTATGGGCGTTATAAAGATGTCATTCCGCCTATTTTGGCCTGTGCCAATCAAAAAGTGATGCAGCTGGAAATGGAGATGCGCTTGCAAGCGCACACCATTAATTTTTCAGACAGCTTCAAGAACATTCGCATGACCCTAGACGACCTAGCCAATCAGATGCGTACCGGCCAAGAGAGCGGTTCTACCCTACTCAACGAATTGCTAACCTCCCTAGAGAGCGCCATGCCCACCCTAGGCCTAGACGAAGACCAAGAAATTTACCTAATGCGCAGCATCGAAAGCAAGGTAAACGAGGCCATGGCCAAGGTACAATCTTACGAGACCATCCAGATTACCTTCGACAGTTTAATTCGCCTGCTGCAGCATTTAGTCGATGATCAGGAATCGTTGGTGGAGGAACTGGTGAGCAAAGATGGCCTAGCCGAAGAGCAGGGCCCAGAAAACACCAACCAAGACAGCGATGACGTAGAACTCTTTTAGGCCGCTCGACAGCCCCTTTTGCTGGTATCATGAATCTTCATAGATCCAAATAACTTGCAAAAAACGAGTGCCATGAACACCCTACCCGAACTCAATTATGTACAGCCCTTCCTCGCCCTACCCAAGCCGCTATACAGCCAAGTAATGCCCCAGGGCCTGTCCAATCCGAGGCTCGTCATCGGCAGCGCAAGCACGGCCGGTCTACTGGGGCTGGATGTTAACACCCTAGAACAAGCAGACAGCTTGCAGCTCATCTCTGGGCAAGGGGTGCTCAACACTTGGCAACCCATCGCCATGAAATACACCGGCCACCAATTTGGCCAATACAATCCGCAACTGGGTGATGGCCGGGGCCTATTGCTTGCCCAGGTTCAACATCGGGGGTCGGTCTGGGATATGCACCTCAAGGGAGCTGGCTCTACCCCCTATTCGCGCCAGGGGGATGGCCGCGCGGTGCTGCGCTCCAGCATACGCGAGTTTCTGGGCAGCGAAGCGTTGGCGGCGTTAGGCATCCCCACCACGCGGGCCTTGTGTGTGGTGGACAGCGACACCCCGGTCTATCGTGAGCAAGCAGAAAGCGGGGCCATGTTAATGCGCGTCAGCGCCAGCCACATTCGCTTCGGCCATTTTGAATTTTGCTCTTTCGGCAAGCAGCCCCAATTGCTGCAAACCCTGTGTGACTTTGTCATCGAGCAGCACTACCCGCAGCTCATCGAGCATGAGCACAAGTATCTGGAATTTTACAAACACACCGTGCACAAGACCGCCTCCCTCATGGCGCAATGGCAAAGCATCGGTTTTGCCCACGGGGTCATGAATACCGATAACATGTCCATCCTCGGAGAGACCTTCGACTTTGGCCCGTTTGCCTTTCTAGACGACTATGAGGCGGGTTTTATCTGCAACCACAGTGATTACCAGGGGCGTTACGCGTTTAATCGGCAACCTAACATTGCCAGATGGAATCTCTCCGTATTGGCCCAAGCGCTGTTGCCGCTCATAGACAAAGAGCAACTCGTCGAGCAGCTCGAGGGGTTTGACGAGGTCTTCGCCGCACACTACTTTGCCATCATGAATAACAAGTTTGGTTTGTTAGCGCCTCACGATGTTCACCAGCCATTCATCGAGCAGAGTTTAGTCATGCTAGAAACCTGTAAGCTCGATTACTGTGTCTTCTTTCGTCAATTGAGTGACATCCATGAGCCGCAGGTACACACCTACATCAGAAACCTATGCCTAGACATTCGTGCCTTCGATGACTGGTATGAGCAATACCAGCAAACCCTGCGCCGCGATGGCCAGGCCGACCATGAGCAGGCCCGGGCCAGCCGCAAGCAGCGCATGAATCTGGTAAATCCTAAGTACATTTTACGCAACTATCTGGCACAAAACGCCATTGCTGCCGCCCAGCAAGGGGACTATTCGCTGGTGCAAACCCTGCACAAGGTATTGCTAAACCCTTTCGACGAGCAGCCGGAATTTTCAGAGTACGCAAATCTGCCACCAGACTGGGGTAAAAAACTAGAAATCAGCTGCTCGTCTTAGATCGAGCACCGACAAGCATGGCATTTTCTTTCAAATAAACGACCAATTCAGGCTATTGGCGCAAATTGTCAACTCATTGGGCAGAATTGCCCCTTTTTACGCCACGGACTTCTCCCTAAACTGGGTTCATAATCACAATAAAAATACCGTCGAGAGGCCCGTATGAATGTCCAGCCGTTAAGATTTGTCACCGCCGCCAGCTTATTTGATGGCCACGATGCCGCCATTAATATCATGCGCCGTCTTATTCAAGACAAAGGGGTTGAGGTCATACACTTGGGCCACAACCGCAGCGTGCACGATGTCCTGCACGCAGCCATCCAAGAAGACGCCGATGCCATCTGCCTCAGCTCTTATCAGGGTGGGCACAACGAATACTTTAAATACCTCTGCGACCAATTAACCGAGCTGGGCGCCGGCCATATTCGTGTCTTTGGCGGCGGCGGTGGCACCATCACCCCGCAAGAAATAGCCACACTGCAAGAACAAGGGGTAGAGCGCATCTACCACCCCAACGATGGCATGAAGATGGGCCTGCTGGGCATGATAGATGACGTGGTAGAAAGAGCCGACCAGCTGCGCCAATACATACTCCCAGATGCTGACAACCAACACCTGGAAATAGAAACCGCGCGCATGCTCAGCGCCATCGAAGATTTAAGCTTCGATGAAGCGCAGATGGACGCCCTGCGCGCTCAGTGGGCGGCACAGCCTCAAGCCCCTGTATTGGGCATCACAGGTACCGGGGGGGCCGGTAAGTCGAGCCTCACCGACGAAATTCTCAATCGCTTCCACCAGTTTTTACCCGAGTTAAAGATTGCCGTATTGGCGGTGGACCCCACCCGCCGTCGTACCGGCGGTGCCCTGCTGGGGGACCGCATTCGCATGAACTCACTACGTCATGAAAATATCTTCATGCGTTCCATGGCCACCCGCCGTCAACATGTGGCCACCAGTGCCATGCTCAACGACGCCATCAATTACCTGAAGGGCTCGGGCTATGATCTGGTGATCGTAGAAACCGCCGGCATCGGCCAAAGCGACAGTGAGATTGTGGACTATGTTGATCTCTCTACCTACGTCATGACCAGTGAATTTGGTGCCGCCAGCCAACTAGAAAAAATCGACATGCTGGATTTCGCCGATTGCATCGTCATCAATAAATTTGAAAAACCAGGCAGCAGCGATGCCCTGCGCGACGTGCGTAAACAGTGGCGTCGTAACCATAACAACTTCACCCTAGAAGACGAAAAAACCCCCATCTTCCCCACTATTGCCAGCCAATTTAATGACCCGGGCGTAAGCTGGTTGTTTCAAAACCTAGTTAACCTGCTGTCGGATAAGAGCCCAGCCTTTAAAGAGGTGGCCAAGCTTGATGTTCAGTTCGAAGCCGCCAACCCTAAGGGGCTGTCCATCATTCCGGGCAACCGTCAGCGTTACTTGTCGGACATTAGCGACAACGGCCGCCAGCAACA
Source organism: uncultured Bermanella sp. (assembly GCA_913054445.1). GTDB lineage: Bacteria > Pseudomonadota > Gammaproteobacteria > Pseudomonadales > Oceanobacteraceae > Bermanella. The sequence continues at coordinate 4,167 of CAJXIK010000043.1, read as the reverse complement.
GTCGCAAATGGAAGTACAGAGTCTTGCCGCCCAGCAGGCCCAACACTGCTATGAAGCGCTTAAGGAACTGGGTGATGCAAAACTGCCTGCCCCCTTACACGACTTTAGCCAAGACGAGCTAACGGACGACAGCATTTACGGGTTACTTCGTCAAAAATACCAGAGCCATCTAAGTAACTTAACGCCAGACGTTAAGAGCAACATTCAGGCCTGGTCACAGAAAAAAGATTCGGTAAAAGACACCCACTACGAATACATCGTGCGCGGTAAGGCCATCAAGGGAGAGAATTACAAGACCAGCCTCAGCCACCTGCCCATCTGTAAGGTAGCAGCACCCGACTTTGAAGACTGGGGCAACCTAGTAACCTTCTTTGGCAAAGAAAACCTGCCAGGCAATTACCCTTATACCGCAGGCGTGTTCCCTTATCGCCGCGAGGGTGAAGACCCCATTCGCATGTTTGCCGGCGAAGGCACGCCAGAGCGCACCAACCGACGCTTCCACTACCTATCACAGGGACAAAGCGCCGCCCGTCTCTCGACCGCCTTCGACAGTGTGACCTTGTACGGTGAAAACCCCGACCCAAGGCCCGACATCTACGGCAAGGTCGGTAACTCTGGGGTCAACATCGCCAGCCTCGACGATATGAAGAAGCTCTATTCCGGCTTCGACTTGTGCGCCCCCACCACCTCGGTGTCCATGACCATTAACGGCCCGGCACCTATCATACTGGCGCTCTTCATGAACGCCGCCATCGACCAGCAGGTGGAAAAGCACCTCAAGGAAAATGGCCTATGGGAAGAAGCCCAGAAGACCATAGAGACGTATTTTGAAGATCATAAACGCCCACACTACGCAGGGGACTTGCCGCAGGGCAACAAAGGACTGGGCCTTGCCTTATTGGGCATCAGTGGTGAGCGTTTACTGGATGCAGAGACCTACGCAGAGATTAAGAAAAACACCCTAAAAACCGTACGCGGCACGGTGCAGGCAGACATTCTGAAAGAAGATCAGGCGCAAAATACTTGCATCTTCAGCACCGAATTTGCCATGCACATGATGGGGGATATTCAGCAGTTCTTTATCGATAACAACATCAAGAACTTCTACAGCGTCTCCATCAGCGGCTACCACATCGCCGAGGCGGGTGCTAACCCCATTAGCCAACTGGCCTTTACCCTCGCCAACGGTTTCACCATCGTAGAGTACTACCTCAGCCGTGGCATGAAGATTGACGAATTTGCCGGTAACTTGAGCTTCTTCTTCAGTAACGGCATGGACCCTGAGTATGCCGTGATTGGTCGCGTAGCACGTCGCCTATGGGCACGCGCCATGAAGCACAGATACGCCGCCAACGAGAAATCACAGAAGCTGAAGTACCACATTCAAACCTCTGGTCGTTCTCTGCACGCCCAAGAGATTCAGTTCAACGACATACGCACTACCTTGCAGGCCATGTATGCCCTGTTTGATAACTGCAACAGCTTGCACACCAATGCCTTCGATGAAGCCATTACCACCCCCACCGAAGAGAGTGTGCGCCGTGCGGTGGCGATCCAGCTCATCATCAACCGTGAACTGGGCATGAACTTCTGTGAGAACCCATTACAGGGTTCATTCTTTATTGAACAGCTGACCGACCAAGTAGAAGAAGCGGTTTATCAGGAATTTGATCGCATCACAGAGCGTGGCGGTGTACTGGGTGCCATGGATACTATGTATCAGCGCAGCAAGATTCAGGACGAATCTATGTATTACGAGCATAAGAAACACGATGGTAGCCTGCCGTTAATCGGCGTTAATACCTTCCTTGCCGATGAACCAGAAGACATCAGCGGCAACTTAGAGCTGGCCCGCTCTAGTGACGAAGAAAAACAAATGCAAATCGAAAATATCTTAGCCTTCCATCAGCAGCATCAGGGAGAAATAGATCAACACCTGCAAGCATTGCAGAAGGTGGCTATGGCTCGCGGCAACACGTTTAGCAGCCTAATGGACACGGTTAAGCACGCCTCACTTGGGCAAATCAGTCACGCCTTGTACATGGCAGGCGGTGAGTATCGCCGCAACATGTAACACTCGTGGCGCTCGCTACTTTATGCTCGCCTAAATTACGAGCATAAAGTGCGCCATTTTTTGATATTACCCCCTTGGATGCACCATGAAATGAGGGTTATCAATGAATGTAAAAAAAACTAATCGGATTCCTAATTTGGGGTTTTATTTAAAACAAATTGGGTCTACTATGAGCCTGATCTATATGACAACGCTTAGTTGACACTTAGATGGGTATTAAAGCTTGCGCTGTTTCGGCGCAATAAATGCCAACGACTGTTGGCCCAAAAAAAGAGTATGCAGCATGTCTCGTGTTTCAGGAACCGTTAAGTGGTTCAACGATGAAAAAGGTTTTGGATTCATTCAGCAGGAAGGTGGCAAAGACGTTTTTGTTCACTACAGCGCTATCAGTGGTGAAGGTCGTAAGACTCTTGAAGAAGGCCAGCAAGTAACTATGACAGTTACTGACGGCCAGAAAGGCCCTCAAGCTGAAGATGTCGTTGCAGACTAATTCGGTTTTAATATGAAATGGTCTTCGGCCATTTCATATGCTCCTCCCCTCCTATATATTCACAGATATACTCACAGATATATTCGCACCCGCGATTTTCCTTTTTAAATTTCTCGTCAAACCTAAACGCTCTCCCGTGTAACCGGCGCTTACCTGCACCCGAAAATCTAGAGTTTATAAACTTTTATCTAGGCATGCTAAACTTTGTAATATCAATTTATTATGAGTTAGCCTTACATGCATCAAACTATTAAGCATGCCAGTGATGGTATTCCACTTCATCTGTTACAAAAAACACAATTTTCAAGCTGGCTCGCAACGCAACCCCCTTCAGTAAAAAACTGGCTTAACAGCACCCAATACCAAGGCAACGGCTTAACCCTAATTCCAGACAGCAACGGCGAGCTAGCATGCGCCCTATTTTGCAGCCATGACCTACAGGGCTTATTTGCCAGCGCCGACATAGCCAAACAACTTCCCCCCCGACAATTCGTGCTCAACTGTGATGCCCAGTTTGAACTCAATGCCGCCATCGCGTGGGGATTAAGCAGCTATCAATTTGATAAATACAAAAAAATAGAGACACCACGAGCCACCCTGGCCATGGAGGATGGCGCTGTGGCGCAACGCGCTAATCACGTAATTAATGCCACCTGCCTAGTGCGCGACATGATCAATACCCCAGCCGGAGACATGATGCCAGAGCACATGGCAAACACGGTGGAAGCCGTGGCTCTGCAATTTGGCGGCACCTTCAGCCAATTGGTGGACGAGGAATTACTAGAGCACAACTACCCCACCATTCATGCGGTGGGACGTGCCAGCGTCCATGCCCCGCGCCTTCTGGATTTGCGTTGGGGGGACCAGCAACATCCTAAGGTCACCCTAGTGGGCAAGGGCGTGTGTTTCGACAGCGGCGGCCTAGATTTAAAACCCTCCGCCGCCATGCGCCTTATGAAGAAAGACATGGGGGGAGCCGCCCACGTGCTGGGGCTGGCCTACCTGATCATGAGCCACAAGCTGCCTATTCAGCTGCGCGTGATCATTCCCAGCGTGGAAAATGCGGTATCGGCCAATGCCTTTCGCCCCGGCGACGTATTACAGACACGCCACGGCATCAGCGTCGAAGTAGACAACACCGACGCCGAGGGGCGCTTGGTATTGTGCGACGCCCTCAGCGAGGCCTGCAACGACAAACCCGATGTGATCTTCGACTTCGCCACCCTCACAGGGGCTTGTCGTGTGGCGCTGGGCACCGAGTTACCCGGCTTCTTCAGCACAGACAACCAAATTGCCCAGGACCTAATGGCGCTGAGCGAGAACAACCATGACCCAGTATGGCGGCTGCCCCTACACAAAGCCTACCGCAACCTATTGAAGAGTGACGTGGCCGACATCAGCAACTGCGCCGCCACCCCCTTCGGTGGTGCTATCACCGCCGCCCTGTATTTACAGGAGTTCGTCGCGCCAGATATCCCTTGGCTGCACTTCGATGTGATGGCCTGGAACAACCGCCCACTGCCCGGCCGCCCATTGGGGGGAGAAGCTTTCGGCATTCGCAGTGTGTTTGATTATTTAGCGCAGCGCTACGGGGCTTAACCCT
>CAJXIK010000042.1 GCA_913054445.1 uncultured Bermanella sp. | reverse complement strand
CCCCCTAAAACCTATTTCAAAATATTTTGAAATAGCCTTGCGATAGTCGATATTCACTGCTACATTTCGCCCATGCCTACTCTAGACCCTAGCATCGAGCTAGCACTCACCCTCAAAGCCAGCTCCGACCCCATGCGGTTGCAGATATTAAGGCTATTGAAGCGCGATTCGTTCACCGCCAGCGAGCTGGCGCTGTTACTGGGCATCAAGCAGTCAGCCTTAAGCCACCACCTAAAAATCATGACGCAGGCGGCTTGGCTCAACACGCGCCGCGAAGGCAACACCCTTTTTTATCGTCGCCACATCCATGCTCAGCCCAGTGTCGCTCAGGTACAGCAGAGCATATTGCGCTGCTTAGACATGGCTGCACTGGATGAGGGTGCCAACACCACCCTGGCGGCCGTGCGCCATGCCCGCCAGCAAATTGGGGCCGCCTTCTTCGAAAGCCATGCCCACGAACTGGATTCGGTCACCGACCGCATAGCAGGTTACCGGCACTACAGCGACGCCATACAAGAGGCGCTGAAACGCAGCCCGCACAGCCAACAACAGTCTGCCCTAGAAATTGGCCCGGGGGATGGCGGCTTCTTGCCGTTTTTAAGTGAGCACTTTACACGGGTATACGCGCTCGACATCGCCCAGCCCATGCTCGATTTGGCCAAAGAGCAGGTACAAACGCTGGCCAACATTGAGTTTATTCACGGCGACATCAACACCGCCTTGCAAGCGGGTATTCAGGCCGACTTTGTCGCCCTTAACATGGTGCTGCATCACATTGCCTCGCCGGCGGATTTCTTGGCCCAGTGCTGGCAACTGCTCAACCCCAACGGGCAGCTATTAATTACCGACTTATGCGCCCACCAGCAAGACTGGGTGCGCGCTACCTGTGGCGATTTTTGGATGGGCTTCGCACCAGACGAACTATTGGGCTGGGCCCATGAGCTAGGCTTTGTTACTCAAGAGCCGTTATTAGTCGGCCTCAAGAACGGATTCCAGGTTCAGATCCACATTCTTAAAAAACAATTTATTGCACTAGTATAAAAATACTAAAGGAGAGAACGAATGAGTGAATATTCAATTTTTACCTCTGAATCGGTTTCCGAAGGACACCCAGATAAGGTCGCCGATCAAATCTCGGATGCGGTACTGGATGCCATCATCGCCCGCGATCCCCACGCGCGCGTGGCGGTGGAAACCCTAGTGAAAACCGGCATGGCGGTGGTGGCGGGTGAGTTAACCACCTCCTGCTATGTGGACCTAGAAGACATCGTGCGCAAAGTGATTACCGATATAGGTTACAACAGCTCCGAGGTGGGGTTTGATGGTGCCACCTGTGCGGTACTCAACGGCATCGGCAAACAATCGCCAGACATCAACCAAGGGGTCGATCGTCAAAAACCAGAAGATCAGGGAGCAGGCGATCAGGGCCTCATGTTTGGTTACGCCACCAACGAGACCCCTAATCTCATGCCAGCGCCGGTGTATTACGCTCACCTGCTGGTCGAGCGTCAGGCCGAGTTGCGCAAACACGGCACTCTGCCTTGGTTGCGCCCAGATGCTAAATCTCAGGTGACCATCAACTACGAAGGCGACAGCCCAAAGATTGATGCCGTGGTGTTATCCACCCAGCACGACGAAGGTATTTCCTTAGAAGACCTGCGCGAGGCGGTACTAGAAAACATCATCAAGCCGGTGCTGCCCAGCGAGTGGTTGCACGCCGATACTCTTTACCACATTAACCCCACCGGCAAGTTTGTCATCGGCGGCCCAGTGGGCGATGCCGGTTTAACCGGACGTAAGATTATTGTCGATACGTATGGCGGCATGGCGCGCCATGGTGGCGGTGCGTTCTCGGGCAAGGACCCTTCCAAGGTCGACCGTTCGGCGGCCTACATGGGCCGTTATGTGGCCAAAAACATCGTCGCCGCCGAACTGGCCGCGCGCTGCGAAATTCAGGTGTCGTATGCCATCGGCGTGGCCGAACCCACCTCTATCTCGGTGAACACCTTTGGCACCGGCAAGCTCACCGACATCGAGCTGGCCAAGGTCATTCGCACGGTATTTGACCTGCGCCCCTACGCCATTCAAAACCAGCTAGAGTTACTAAACCCTATGTATCAGATGACCGCCGCCTATGGTCACTTTGGACGCGAACCGTTTGAAAGCACCTATCACTTTGAAGACCGAGGCGAGAAGAAGAGCAAGACCTTCACCGCCTTCAGCTGGGAAAAAACCGACAAGGTTGAGGCGCTCATCAGCGCTGCCGACCTATAAATTTTAAATTCATTGCAAGGAATAACACATGAGCTTTACCGATTATAAAGTCGCCGCACAAAACAGCGCAGCATTCGAACTCGACGCCGCCTGGGGCCGTAAAGAGATCGACATCGCCGAAGGCGAAATGCCAGCACTGATGGCCTTGCGTACCAAATACAAGGCCACGCAACCTTTGGCCGGTGCCAAGATAATGGGCTGCATCCACATGACCATTCAAACGGCTGTGCTTATCGAGACCCTAGTAGACCTAGGTGCCGAGGTGCGCTGGTCGTCATGCAATATTTTCTCTACTCAAGATCACGCCGCCGCCGCCGTGGCTGCCGCGGGTGTCCCCGTGTTTGCCTGGAAAGGTGAGACCGAAGAAGAATTTTTATGGTGCATAGAGCAGACTATTCTGGCCGAAACCGGTAGCGACAAAGTGTGGGATGCCAACATTATTTTGGATGACGGCGGCGACCTCACCGAGATGGTACACAATAAATACCCACAGATGCTAAGCGCCATCCACGGCATATCCGAAGAGACCACCACCGGCGTTCACCGCTTATTAGAGATGATGGAAAAAGGTGAGCTTAAAGTTCCCGCCATCAACGTCAACGATGCGGTGACTAAGTCTAAGAACGATAACAAGTACGGCTGCCGTCATTCTTTAAACGACGCCATCAAGCGTGGCACCGACCACCTGCTGGCCGGTAAGAAAGCCTTAGTCATCGGTTACGGCGATGTGGGTAAGGGTTCCGCACAATCCTTAAACCAAGAAGGCATGATCGTGAAGATCAGTGAGATCGATCCAATCTGTGCCATGCAAGCCTGCATGGATGGTTTTGAAGTGGTCTCGCCCTACCTTAACGGCGTCAACACTGGCACCCTAGAAGGCATCAATAAAACATTGCTGGCCAACACCGACCTTATCGTCACCACCACGGGTAACGCCGACGTGTGTGATAAAAACATGCTGCAAGCCCTCAAGTCCCGTGCCGTAGTGTGCAACATTGGCCACTTCGATAACGAAATTGATACCGCCTTCATGCGTGAAAATTGGCAGTGGCAGGAGATTAAGCCGCAGGTACACAAGATAGTACGCGATGCCGCCAGCAACGATCACCTCATTCTTTTATCGGAAGGTCGCTTGGTCAATTTAGGTAACGCCACCGGCCACCCGAGCCGTATCATGGATGGCTCGTTTGCCAACCAAGTGCTGGCACAGATGTATTTGTGGGACGCTAAGTTCGCCGACCTGAACGCCAGCGAGAAAGCCGCCAACATCTATGTGAAGGTACTGCCTAAGAAGCTAGATGAAGAAGTCGCGGCCGACATGGTGGCAGGTTTTGGCGGGGTATTAACCCAGCTGACACAAGCACAAGCCGATTACATCAACGTACCAGTGGCAGGCCCTTACAAGCCTGAAAGCTACAAGTACTAACGTTCTACCAACAAGCACACCCGTAGGAGGCTGCTTGCAGGCGATGGTTACCCGTAAGAGCCTGCTTGCAGGCCATGGCGACTGCCACGACGATCGCCTGCCAGCAGCCTCCTACGATATTGCTTTTACCTTTTATATTTTGCTAGACGCAAACCCGGCTCGAGGCCCTTCCCATGGATAATTTCCGCTTAAGTTTTGAATTCTTCCCCACTAAAACGGCAGAAGGCACTAAAAAATTATTCAATACCCGGGATAAATTGGCCGAGCTAAACCCAGATTTCTTTTCGGTCACCTATGGTGCAGGTGGTTCGACCCGCGACAACACCATCGACATAGTGACCAAGATTAACAACCTAGGTATTACTGGCGCACCACACCTATCCTGTGTGGGAGAAAGCCGTGACAGCCTTAAAGAATTATTAAGCCATTACGCCAACCACGACATTAATCGCATCGTGGCATTGCGCGGCGACTTACCTTCCGGCATGGCCGCCAGTAACGGCGAACTTAAATACGCCAATGAATTAGTCGCCCTCATTAAGCAGGAGCATGGTGATCGCTTTCAACTAGAAGTGGCCGCCTACCCCGAGATGCATCCGCAGGCAGGCAACTTCGAACAAGATTTATTAAACTTTAAACGCAAGGTAGATGCCGGGGCCGACAGCGCCATCACCCAGTATTTTTTCAATATAGACAGCTACCTGTATTTTGTCGATCGCTGTCTCGACATGGGCATAGAGACGCCTATTTACCCCGGCATCATGCCCATCACTAACTACACTAAGTTGGCCCGTTTCTCCGATGCCTGTGGCACCGAGATTCCCCGCTGGATTCGCAAGCAACTAGAAGCCTACGGCGACGACAGTGACAGCATCGAAAAATTTGGCGAAGAGGTCATTAGCCAGATGTGCGAAGACCTAGTAGAGAATGGCGTACCCGGCCTGCATTTCTATACCTTAAATCAGGCCGACCCTTGCCTTAACATTTGGCGCAACCTAAACCTGTGGTAAACCCTAAGCGTCCATCCTAACAACGCAAACGGGCATCGCCCGTTTTTTTATAGCCTAAATTTCATCTATTAAAAATATGCGAATACCCAGAATTTATAGCCCGCAACGGCTCAGCGAAAACACCGTCATCGAGCTAGATGAGGCAGCGGCCAACCATGTGAGCCGCGTGCTGCGCATGAAGGCCGAGCGCAAATTGTTTATCTTTAACGGCGAGGCCGCACACCATTTTGCGGCGCACATCATCAGCGTCAATCGTAAATCGGTAGCCATACAGGTATTGGCAAAAATCCCCACTCAGCTGGAGTCGCCGCTGCACATTCATTTGGGGCAAGCTATCTCTAAGGGAGAGCGTTTCGAATTTGCCATTCAGAAGGCGGTGGAGCTAGGGGTTAACGAGATTACGCCACTGTGGAGCGCTCATTGTGATGTAAAACTTAACGATGAAAGGCTCGCGAAAAAGGTACGCCAATGGCGGCAAATTGCCATCGCCGCCTGCGAGCAAAGCGGCCGTGACCGCGTGCCCACCATTCACCCACCCATGCCGCTCGAATCCTGGCTAGGCTGTGTAGAAGGCCATGAAAAATGGGTGCTCGACCCGCGGGGCCTTCCCCAGCAAAGCGCCACACAAGTAAGCCGCGCCTGTATTCTCGTGGGCCCGGAAGGAGGCTTAAGCGAGCAAGAGGTGGCGCTCGCCTGCGATCATCAGTTTAAGGCAAAGCTGATCGGCCCTAGGGTGTTGAGAACCGAGACCGCCGCCTTAACCGCCGTTTGTTTAATGCAAAGTTTATGGGGAGATTTTTAACAACCGCTGGCGACACGCTAGCCACTTACTGCCAGCTTTCATTGAGCAGCGCACTCTCTATTGCCTCTAGGTCGGGCACGATGGCGTGGCCGCTCGCTAGGGTCACCGCCAGCTTTTGCCCTTTTAGTAAATGACAGTCGCTATCTTCTTTAATGGCGGCTTCTTCTAATTTTATTAAGCCTGGAATGCCCTGCACCACCACGCCAAAAAACTTTAGTGCAGCATCACTGCCGCCGGGGGTATTCACCACCACGATGCGCAAATTCCGACCCGGCGCGCTCATTGTTTGCCCACAGAAGTGTTCGTACGATATCACGGGGATCATAGTGCCGCGCCATTCCATGCGACCCAGCAGCCAATCAGAGGTGTGAGGGCAGGCGACGGGCGTCTGGTAGTCAGTCAACTCGGCCATGGTCACACTCGGTAAAATTAGGCGACCACTCTGTACTGGAATTAATAAGCAAGGCAGCACATCACTTTTTTTGGTATCGCCGGTTACTTGCCGCATGTATCACCTCTTTTCATATTTACGCCCATTAAGCTTGGGCATGTTGCACGTTATTTTCTTGCTGTTGAATATAGGACACTAAATGCTGGGCCAGCTCTCGTGGGCTGCCGCTATAACTCACCGCGCCACTTTCACGGCTGGCATCTGGCATGGAGGCACTGGCGCAACTGGCGGCACTCTGCGCCCATACTTGTAACGCTTGTTCTTGATTATTTTTAAGCAAGGTTTGCAGCGCCAGCGCACCATCGTTACCCATGCCGCTGAAGATGATAACCCCAGAGTTTGGGTAGGCACGCTGCACATTTAAAATTAATTGATCCACGGAAGGGCCATAGGGGCCAGGCCAGGCATGGCGACAAATTTCAACCCTGCCATCGATGATCTCCACTTCTTTGTCGGCGGGTACGATTAACACTTCGCCATTGTGCAGGCGCATACCAGCGCTGGCCACCGCCAGTTTAAAGTGCGCATGGCGCGCCAACACTCGAGCCAACACGGGCACAGAATGGGCATCGATGTGCTGGCCGTAGATGAACGCTGCGGGCAAGCCTTGCGGTAGTGCATCGAGAAACTCTTTAACCGCTTCCGGCCCACCGAGAGAGCTGCCCAGAGTCCAAACATACTTGGCCTTGGCCCCGCCATTAACTCGAATGTTCGACGGCAGGGCTAAACTTGGTAGGGCAACGCCGAGTTTATCGATTAAGCCCAGGCTGGCGGCATTTTTTTCGTGGACAAGATCTGTGCCCAGCAACTGTTTAAGCTTACTGTAGAGATGCTTTTCCCATTTAGCATAGTCTCGGTGGCGCTTACTAGGAGCCGCTTCAAAGCCCAATAAGACCGGCTGCTCTATTTCTAGGAAGGCATCTAACAGTGAGTCGTCTTCACGCAGGTCGACTAACCAGGCCGCTACTTCTTGGTCGAGGCCCTTATCTCTTAATGATTCGGGGCTGAAGCACACCACCTCACAGCCAAAACCTTCCATGGCACTGCGTAGCCGGTGTTGCTGCAACGCGTCCTCGGCGACTACGGCTAACTTAATGATAATGGCGCACCTTTATTTAGCCACGATGTCACGAATAGACGCTAACAGCTTCTCTTCCTGAAAGGGCTTACCCATGTAGTCGGTGACACCGATGGCCATGGCCCGCTCTTTGTGTTTGTCGCCGGTGCGGGAGGTAATCATGATGATGGGCACATTTTTGAGCTGAGAGTCGTGACGCATCTGCGTCGCCACCTCAAAGCCATCCATGCGCGGCATTTCGATATCCAGCAGCATCACGTCGGGGCGATAGTCTTGCAAGATATCCAAGGCGTCTACGCCATCTTTAGCGGTGCGCACCTCCATGCCGTGACGCTCTAATAGTCGGCTGGTGACCTTACGCACCGTCACCGAATCATCCACCACCAATACCGAGGTGACACTGTCTGCCAATAAGTTTTGTAGATGGGCTTCTTCTTCATGCTCGAGAACCCTCTGCTGACGGTATTCTAGGCTATGCACATGACGCATCATGTTGGGTAAATCGAGGATAATGACCACGCTGCCATCCCCCAGAATGGTGCCACCAGACACTCCCAGCACCGCACTAAACTGTGGCCCCAAGGCTTTCACCACGATTTCTCGCGAGCCCATCAGGGTATCGACCTGGATCGCCGCCGGTTGAGCACCTCGCACCAACAGCACCGGCACGGATTGATTGCCTTCCAGTTGCCTTAGCTGGCCATCATCACGCAACAGACGGCCCAGATATTCCAGCGGATAGTCACGACCGCCATATTGGTAAACCGGTTTTTCTTGCTTGTACAGTTCCTGCAACGTGCTGCTACTGATGCGTACGATGCCTTCGATGCTATTGAGGGGAATGGCAAACAATGCCTCTCCTACCCTCGTCATCAAGGCGCGGTTCACCGATACCGTAAACGGCAGGCGAATCACAAACTCAGAACCCTGACCCACCACCGAGTCGATCACGATGCTGCCGCCCACCTGCTTAATTTCGCTGTTCACCACATCCATGCCCACACCGCGGCCAGATATTTGTGTGACTTTTTGCGCGGTACTGAAACCCGCCTGCAAGATAAATTGCAGTAAATCCTGATCATTAATTTTTTCTGATGGCAGCAGCAGGCCACGCTCTACGGCCTTATCACGCACAGCCGCGAGGTCCACGCCGGCACCGTCATCCCTCAGTTTTAAGACCACATCGCCACCATCGCGGAACAGGCTCAAGGTGATATTGCCCGTTTCTGGCTTACCCGCTAAGCGTCGCCCTGCGGCGTTTTCCAAGCCGTGATCCACGGCGTTTCTGAGCATGTGCTCTAGGGGCGAAATTAAGCGCTCTAATACGCTTCTGTCCATCTCCCCTTCGGCGTTGTTGACCTCTAGTTCGACGTCTTTGCCGAGCTCCTGGCTCACCTGACGCACAATACGACGCAGGCGCGGCACTAGGCGACTAAACGGCACCATGCGGGTTTTCATGAGACCCTCTTGCAGTTCGGTGTTGACGCGTGACTGCTGTAATAATAGGGTCTCTGCATCACGGGTCTTGTCGAGCAAAGTGCCCTTTAAATCCATTAGATCCGAGGCCGATTCCACCAGCGAACGCGACAGCTGCTGTAACTGGCTGTAGCGGTCCATCTCTAGTGGATCAAAGTCTTCATAGTCGGGGCCGTGACGCTCTTGGCGGAACAACACCTGAGCTTCGGTTTCGATGTCTAGGCGTCGCAGCTGATCTTTCAAGCGATCTAGGGTGGCATCCATTTCCTCTAGGGTGAAGCCAAAATCGGTGACCTGATTTTCCAGACGACCACGGGAGATAGAGGTCTCACCGGCCAGGTTAACCAGGCCATCCAGCAATTCAGCAGGCACCTTGACCATTTCCTGAGGTTGCAAGCGACGGCTCGCCTCCTCTGGCACCGCCGCTTTTTTCACATCGGCGTTGGCGCGTAGTGGCACCACGTTACTGGCGGGGCTATCTTCGGGCGGCGCAGCGTGAACGTTATCTGGCTGCGGGCGCTCACCGGAGGAAGTGCCGTTAGCGGCCTGTTCATTCTGCTGCTGCAACCACAACACAAGGCCATCGATACCACTAACAATGACATCATACTGAGCGTGCAGCGAGGCAAACAGTGGCGCGTCGGCGGCCTGCTTATTAACCAGTCGCGCCTGCAACTCACTTTCCATGTTGTGCGCTAGGTCACCCACATCTTTAAAGCCGGCAATGAAGGCACCACCTTTAAGCGTGTGCAGTACCCTTTGTATCGCCTCGTTGTGAACACTGTTATGAGGTTCGGCTTGCCACTGTTGAAGGCAGGCATCCAGTTCGGCCATGAGTTCTTCGGCTTCATCTATGAATATCTCGGCCACTTCGACATCGGCCTCCTCGGCCATGGCGGTGACGGCGATGGAGACCGGCTGATCTGGCGCGGGCTCGAGGACGCGGCTGCTCTCGACAGCGGGTAGATCGAGGGATTCACCGGTGATAAACAGCTCGATTGCGCTGATGAGTTCAGGGGCCGCTGGCGCCTCTTTACCCGCCACTAGGCTTGCCAGCATGCTTTTTAAACGTGCATGACAGAGCAGTAATAGATCGAATAGCGGCGCGCTGGCCACTAGTCGCTCTAAACTTAAGCCTTCGTAAAGCGCTTCTAATTCATGGCCAAGATCGCCTATGGCGTTAATCTCTGCCATGCGTGCGCCACCTTTTAAGGTGTGCAGGTCCCGTTGTAGCTCGGCCACCTGTAATAGGTTGCTCGGCTCTTTTTGCCACTCACTTAGGGAGCGGTCGGTGGACTCCATGAGCTCTTGGGCTTCGTCGAGAAATATTTCCAGCAGTTCGGGGTCGATGTCCCCTTGAGCGGTTTCGGCAAGCAGCGGCTGTCCACGCTCGGCTAGCTGAAGCAATAGCGAATCATCTGCGACGATGGCCTGACTGGCGGCCACCATATCCATCATGTTGAGCAGGCCTTCGAGGCCATCTTTGATGACATCGATGAAGCCATCGTCGGCGGCTATATGCTGATCGATGACCGCCAGACAAGCCCCCTCGAGTGCCTCACAAAGAGTGACAATAGGCGACAAGTTAGCCATTGCCGCCCCTTTTTCTAGGGTTTGAATTTCATCTATGATGGAGACTAATAATGCCGCTTCGGCGGGTTGAGCCTGCCAGCGCTCAAGCATACTTTCCACGTCTAGCAAGATGTCCATGCCTTCGGATAAAAAGATGGTTAAGACTTGTGGGTCGACGCTGTTGTTACCACTGGTGCCCAGACGCTGGTGAAAGTCAGCGATGAGTTGCTGGCAGAGTCTTTGCACGTCGGCGCTTAAGTCTTCGCTACCTGGAATTTTGGCGAAAGGACGGGTGCTGAGCTGATGGTAGCCTACGTCGATAAGCTCCTTGCCACGTATAAAGAGGTGCACGATCTCGGCGGACATATCCACATGGTAGGCACACAAATCTTTAGACAGGCTTTCGAGGGAGGCGGCGATTTCCGCAATGGGTTCGATGTGCGCCATGTGGGCACTGCCTTTCAGGGTGTGTAAGGCGCGCTGCAAGGTATCATCGATGGGGGTCTTATAATCTTCCTGCTGCGCCGTCTCGATAAACGCTTGCACGACGCTCATGTGGCCCTCGACCTCAGAGCTAAAGACGTCCAACAGGGCGGACGCCAGCAGCTCCTCTTTGCGGTCATCTTCTTCTGATGCGATCGGCAGAGTTTGTTGAGCCGCTTCAACTTCAGGTTCAACTTCAGGTTCAACTTCAGGTTCAACTTCAGGTTCAACT
>CAJXIK010000041.1 GCA_913054445.1 uncultured Bermanella sp. | reverse complement strand
ACCCTCAATGAAGAGCAGCGCGACTGCTACCAAGAGATCACCAATGTGGCCATGGGCCAAGCGGCCGACCTGCTGGCACGGCTCTTAAACGTGTACGTTATCTTGCCCATCCCCAATGTGAACTTATTGGAGGTCACCGAGCTGCAGATGGCCCTCTCCGAGCTGGAAAACAGCCAGTCGGTATCTGCGGTGTGCCAAGGGTTCATCGGGGCTGGTATCAGTGGCGAGGCCCTATTGATATTTAATGACGCCAGCTTTGATGACATCGCCCGTCTCATGGATTTTGAGGGCGAGGTAGACGATTCCAGCGAGATCGAACTATTAACCGACGTGGCCAGCATATTAAACGGTGCCTGTTTAAATGGCATCGCGCAGCAGCTCGATGTGAACTTCAGCCTCGGGCACCCTGTGGTGCTAGGGCAACATTGCAGCATCGGCGACCTCGTAAAAGCCGAAAACAAACAATGGAAGAAAGCCCTAGCCATCGAGATTAACTACCATATAAAAGACTACAACATAGATTGCGACCTGTTGTTACTCTTCACCGAAGACTCTCTGCTATCCCTTAATCACCGTATTAGTTTTCTATTATGAGCAAGCAAGTACTGGATATTACCGAGTTCCATTGGATGATGGACATGCTACAGACCATAGACGTGGGGCTAGTGGTGCTGGATGCCGACTTCAATGTGCAGGTGTGGAATTCTTTCATGGAAAACCACAGCGGTCTGAGCCCAGATAAGGTCAAGGGTAAATCCCTGTTCGCTTCCTTTAACGAAATTCCCGAAAACTGGCTACGAAAAAAAGTGAGGTCTGTTTTTCTGTTAAAGAATCGAACCTTCACCACCTGGGAACAACGCCCCTTCGTTTTTAAGTTTAAAAATTACCGTCCCATCACCGGCACCGCCAAATACATGTACCAAAATACCACCTTCATTCCGCTTTCATCCACCGATGGCTGTGTCAAGCACATGTGCATGATCATCTACGACGTCACCGACATCGCCGTGAATAAACTCGCCCTCAATCAACTGAACGTTAACCTCAAAAACCTCAGTCGCACCGACCAGCTCACACAGCTAAATAACCGCGGTTACTGGGAAGATTGCCTCAATAACGAATTTGCGCGCAGCATTCGTTACGACACCGTCAGCTCACTGCTCATGTTTGATATCGATCACTTTAAGCAGGTGAACGACCAATACGGCCACCCGGCTGGCGACAAGGTGATTCGTCAGGTCGCCACCACCTTAAAAGGCATGTTGCGCAGTACCGATATTGCCGGACGCTATGGCGGCGAAGAATTTGGTGTGATTTTAGCGGGCACCCATGGCCAGGAAGCCTTGCTCTTGGCCGAGCGTTTACGGGCGGAGATCGCAGCACTTAAGATACAGGCAGATGGCCAAGAGATTACCTTCACTATCAGCATTGGCATCGGCGAAATTTCCCCTAAATTAAGCCAACCCATCGACTGGCTCAAGCAAAGTGACACAGCACTTTATTACTGTAAAGAAAATGGCCGCAATTGCTGCGCGCTCTACGATCCCCACAAGATGGCTTAGGGGTTGGCCGCTTGTCCTCGGCAAACATTAGGCAAATAGCCCGTGTTTATTTTTTAAGCTGATACTCTTTGAGCAACGCTCGGCTAGGCATGGGCCTAGCGTGATAAAACCCCTGCACAAAGTCACAGCCATGTTCTTGCAAGAATATTTGCTGATCCTCATTTTCCACCCCTTCGGCCAGTACTTTTAAGCCCAGTTCGTGAGCCATCACGATAATGGCACTGATGATGGCCCTGTCGTTGCTATCTTTTTCAATGTCGCGCACAAAACTGCGGTCTATTTTAATGAGGTCAACGGGGAAGGTTTTAAGGTAACTCAAAGACGAATAGCCGGTACCAAAATCGTCGATGGCGAAGGTAACATGCTGCTCTTTAAGCTGAGAAATCACCTCTATGGTCTGCTGTACATCATCGATCAACACCCCTTCGGTTAACTCCAGCTGCAAAAAATGCCCGGGCAAGGCGGAAGACTGTAATGCAGCGTTGATGATAGACAGCAACTCGCTGGATTGCCGAAACTGATTGGCGGAAATATTAATGGCCACCTTCACCGGCGGGAAGCCCTTATCCAATAATGCCTGATATTCATGACAGGCCTGCTGCACCACCCACTCGCCCAACTCGTTAATCAAGGAAGACTCTTCACAGATGTCAATGAATTCACTGGGCAGCAAGACCTTATCACCCTCTATCCAGCGTATCAGTGCCTCTACCCCGGTGAGTTCGCCCGTTTTTAAATCGAACTGGGGCTGATAATACAGCTGCAAGGCATCGTCCTCTATGGCCTTCTTAATCTTACGCTCGATGCCTAAACGGTGTTGGGCGTTGATATTTAAAAACTCGGCGAAGAACTGAAAATTATTTTTGCCCTTATCCTTGGCATGATACATGGCCATGTCGGCACACTTCATTAACTCGCTGGCGTCGCTCGCGTCGTCAGGAAAGACACTGATGCCAATGCTCGTGGTGACGCTCACCTCACGACCCGCCACCTCTACCTGACGATTTAAGAGGGTTAGGATGTTATCGGCAATGTGTACTAGGTCGCCGTTGTCATTGACATCATTGATAATGATGCAGAATTCATCGCCCCCCAGGCGCGCTACTGTGTCCATCTCACGCACGCAATCATTGAGGGTAGTGGCCATATAGGTTAACACTTGGTCACCAAAGTCATGGCCCCAGGCATCGTTGACCCCCTTAAAATTATCCATATCCAGATACAACAAACCCAGCTTGCTCTTGTGACGTTTGGCGGCGCTGATTGCGAGCTTAAAGCGGTCTTGGTAGAGGCGGCGATTGGGCAAACCGGTTAAGGCATCGTAGTAGGCCAACTGGCTGATGGTCTCGTGGGCATCGTGTAGCTCGGTATTATCCTTGGCGGCCCACACTATGTGGGTGATGCTATCCTCATCATCGAAGATGGGGGAAGCCGACAGCAAGGCCCAGAAAGGTTCGCCATGTTTTTTCAAACACATGACTTCGCCCTGCCAGTCTTTGCCCGATAACACCCGACGCCAGCATTGCAGCAGAGTGTCTTGGTCGGCCACCAAGGAGCGAGAAAAACGGTCTATATTTTGTGCTAGCACCTCGCTTTCCAAGTAGCCGGTGAGTTCGGCATAATATGGGTTAATGTAATCTATGGTGCCGGTGATATCGGAGATGGCGACGGCGCTCTTGCTTTGTTCGATGGCCAGCGACAGCTGTTTTAACTTGCCCTCGGCCAGCACGCGATTTTTTTCGCTGTGTACATGGCTAATCACCGCACTGATGTCATCGCTTAGACTGCTAAGCAACTCCAATACTTGGGTATCGAAGGCATCGATGTCATTGGCATAGATGGCAAAGGTGCCGATGGTTTCTTGCCCTCGCTTCACCGGCACCACCGCCAGGGATTTAAAGCCACACGTCATGGCAGCACGACGCCAGGGGGCGAAACTTTCATCCTTGCTGATGTCGTTCACGAAGGCCACTGCACCGCTCTTGGCGCACACCCCCACAGGCCCACGGGCATATTGCGAGTCATCGACCCGAATATTAATGCCTTGCAAGTAATGACGAGTATCCCCCGCCGAACTCACCGGCACCACCGCCTCCCCCTCTATCATGCCAATCCAGGTCATGGAAAAACCACCGTGTTTCACCGCGATATGACAGATGGCATTCAATAAGTCTTCTTTGCTCTTGCTGCCGATGATGGCTTTATTGGTGAGGCGCAGCACAGTGTATAAACGCTTCACGGTTTGGTATTGCGAGCTGGCCTGCTTGTGTTCGCTGATGTCACGACTCACGTGCAGCACCACATTCTGTTGCTGCTGGTAACTAATGGCCGACAAGGTGATGGCATGCCAGCGCTCAAGCCGCTCAATCTCCTGATAATGCACCGGCTGCTTGTGCTCGATGGAGCGGCAGATGGGGCACTGAGTGCGAGCAATATGGCGAGAGTGGAAGACCTCGTGTACATGCTTGCCTTCGATGCGCCCCGCATCGTGATAGTAGGCTCGTGCCGAGTCGTTGGCCTGCAAGATAATGCCAGCTTGGCTCACCGTGGTGATGGCATCGGGCAGGGCATTGAAAGTATCGGAGCTTAGGGTCAAGGCGCGAAAGGGTTGCTTAATGGTGCTCTCTACTAAGGCCACATAAATCGCCCAGAAAGACAGTATCTTAAAGAAATGTCCCACCACAATAGTGACATCGGAGAGGCTGCTATACAGAGTAAAGGTAATCTCGGCGAGGATAGTGAAGCCTATGGACATCATCAACAAGGTATAAATAGCATGGGTAAACTGTGCACGGCAGTCCCATACTCGCTTGGCAGCCACCACTAGCAGGCCAATAATGAGATACTCAGCCATCACTTTCGTGGTGGTCAGGCCACTGCCTTCTACATATAAGGTGGGCAGAAAACCCTGCGTAATCAGCACAAGAATAACGAAAAACACCGCCCCCATGCCCCAAAATAGCCCCTGCGTATTTATTTTTTTATGGGTAAACGAGGTGAAGGCCAGCAGCGTGCACGCCTCAAATAAACGCGCGACGATCCAAAATTGAATGGTGGTGCCCGCATCGGCATTGGGAAAGACAGTGCTGTTTAAAAAAGAGACGGCATGAAAAAAATCCAGCAGGCCAACCCAAAAATAACCACAGCCCAAAAACATCAAGAAATGTGTCTGCGAATAACGGTAGGTATTAGATGCCACCACATAGGTTAATATGGCCACGCCAATGGCAAACCCTTCGGCCAGGTTATGAAACAGCTGAGAATTAAAGGTCGCCACGGGAATCAACAGCACCAAGAAAGCCAGCGGCACACGCCACTTCGCATTCACCTGGAAGTTATCTAAATACATTTATGCCACTCTATCTTCGCCGTACTAAATTTCACATGACTCTGTGCATTAACCCCCCTAACATGGGCGATTAACATAAAACGACATCTAAAAATGGCGACATACTAAGAAAGTACTGGCTATTTGCAAGAACATAAACGAAATAAGGTAGGACAGCACTCATTAAGAATGAGATTGGGATGAAATATGGGCATCCGTGCACATATTTGCGGGACTAATTGTAGAGCTAATTACGGGACTAATTATGGGGAGCGCCTAAAGGCGCTGCCTGAACTCAACCTTGCAGCGCACCACTTGTGACCCCCAGCAGCTATAACCGAGAATGCTTAGCGATTACCCGAGGCCGGCTTTACGGAGCGTTTGTTAGGCATGCCCGCGGGGCGGCGCTCAGATGATTTATTACCCCCCTCACCCTGAATGTGCCGCTTATTTTTACCAGCCGGTTTATGGCCACGGTGATTCTCGCCAGAGCGCTGACCGTCGCTATGCTCCATCTTGGCTTTCTTAGGCTTATTGCTCCTAGCAGGACGGGTGTCTAGGCGCGACTCGGGCAGGTTGTTCATGGCTTCAAAGCCGACGATATATTCGCGGTCTAATACTCGACCGATTAAACGCTCGATGGCACTCAGCTCTTTAAATTCATCATGGCTCACCAAAGACACGGCCTGGCCGCTGGCACCGGCGCGGCCGGTACGGCCAATTCTGTGCACATAATCTTCGGCCACATTGGGCAGGTCAAAGTTCACCACCTGCGGCAGCTGGTCTATGTCGATGCCCCGCGCGGCGATGTCGGTGGCCACCAGCACCCGTGTGATGCCCTGTTTAAATTCGGCCAAGGCCCGCGTACGCGCCCCCTGGCTCTTGTTGCCATGAATGGCGGCAGCACGGATATTGTGAGCCTCTAATACCTTAGTTAATTTATTCGCGCCGTGCTTAGTACGGCTAAACACCAACACCTGCTGCCAATCGTTGTCCTCGATGAGCTGAATTAACATGGGGGCCTTCTGCTTTTTATCCACCGGATAGATCCACTGTTTAACGCGCTTAGCGGTGCTGTTGGCCGGGGCCACAGACACTTCCACAGGGTTGTTCACCATGCCCTTGGCTAAGCGGCGGATATCGGTGGAGAAGGTGGCCGAAAACAACAGGTTTTGACGCTGCTTGGGCAGTACCGCCAGAATTTTTTTAATGTCGTGAATGAAGCCCATATCGAGCATGCGATCGGCTTCGTCTAGTACCAAAATTTCTAGGTTTTTAAAGTTCACCGCTCTTTGGTTGTATAGGTCCAGCAGTCGCCCAGGGGTCGCCACCAACACATCCACCCCGTTGCGCAGCTTTATCATCTGCGGGTTAATTTTCACGCCGCCAAATACCACCGTGCTCTTGAGGGGTAAATACTGGCTATACTTCGCCACGTTGTCGGCCACCTGAGCCGCCAGCTCACGGGTCGGGGTTAAAATAAGGGCGCGGGCCTGATTGTTCTGCGCACGCTGTCCTTTCGACAACAACTCTAATATGGGCAGAGTGAAGCCTGCGGTCTTACCCGTGCCGGTTTGAGCGGCGGCCATCATGTCCTTGCCGGCCAGCACGGCAGGAATCGCCTGAGCTTGAATGGGGGACGGCTCAGAGTAACCCTGCTGGGCCACTGCTTTCAGGATATCTGATGATAAACCTAGGTCTTCAAAGCTCATAGAATCTCTCGTGTGGGGGGTGTTATAGCGGGCCGCCTTGGGCGGGCGCTGAAGCTTAGCGGAACTTATTGGGCGATGCCACCAAAAACCCCGTTTAAGCGGCTGTATCTGCGCCTAAATAGCAGTATAGACGGAGTATCTGCCTAACCAAGGTTGGGTTTACTGCAAATAGCAGCACGAAACCCAACTTGGTCAGGCGGATGCCACCGTTTGAACGCTGATTTTTTGATGCACTTAGAAGCCGAACCCCCACTGCCAATAACAGGCAGGTTGGTTATAATAGGACAAGCATTTTTAATGGATATGTATTTTGACTCAGTTTCGTCCGTGTATTGACCTCCATGAAGGTAAGGTAAAGCAAATTGTCGGTGGCAGCCTCAACGATCAGGGGGCAACCACCAATTTTGTCAGCCAACACGACAGCGCCTATTATGCCCAACTATATAAAGCGCATAATCTCAGCGGCGGCCATGTGATTGCATTGGGCAAAGGCAATGACGAGGCGGTGTTACACGCTCTCGCAGCCTGGCCCAACGGCCTGCAATTTGGTGGCGGCGTTAATCACACCAATGCCGCACGCTTCTTACAAGCCGGGGCCAGCCATGTGATTGTGACCTCGGCCCTGTTTGCGGGCGGCCAGTTTTCTTTCGAGAAGTTAGCGCAGATTAAGCGCGAGACCGGGGCAGACAAGTTAATTCTAGATTTAAGCTGCCGCCGCACCAAAACTGGTTGGAACATCACCACCAACCGCTGGCAAACCATCACCGACACTCAGGTTAACGCCGAGAATTTAAAGGAACTAAGCCAGCATTGCAGTGAGTTTTTAATTCACGCCGCCGATGTGGAAGGTTTGCAGGCAGGCATAGACGAAGAGCTGGTCACCCTGCTGGGCCAACACGCCCACATCCCCATGACCTATGCCGGAGGCGCACGGGCACTGGCCGATTTACAGCGGGTCGATGAATTGTCCAACGGCAAGGTCGACCTCACCATCGGCAGCGCTCTGGATATTTTTGGCGGCTCAGGGGTCACCCTAGATGAGTGCATCGCCTGGAATCGGCGCTAGGCGAATAGTCGGCGCGCAACCACACGCCATCGAGTGCCCTTAAAAGGCCGCCGCGACATTACCTGGAGCGCAATCCGCTTCCAGCAGGCCTAACTTTTCGATGATGTTGCCACGAATGGATATGCACTCTAGTTTAGAGCATTTATCCAAGGCGCTGAGTTTAATTCGGCTCAGATTCAAGCAGGGAATTTTCTGCCCAATCTCCCTCAGGCCGCCCTTCATTATGATGGGCAGGAAGGGGTCCTGGTGACCGAATGCTTGCTGAACTTTTTTTAGTCCCTGCATCAACGGCATGGCCTTGAGCGGTTTCGTTGTACCCTTAGGCTTTATGACGATGAACAGCCCCTCTTGTCTCATGGCCTCCCCGGGTACAAGAAATATATTCGTAGAGACAATCGCTTGCGAACTAATGTGGCTGTACGTCGCGGTAATATCTTGATAATCAGGAAACACCACGAGGCTATCTTCGATCCTAACAGGCAAATTTATATCATAACGGGTGTAAAGTTGACTGACGCTGGGAGAATATACACACAAACGATTCTCGAAATTCTTCAAGAAACGCTTGGCACGGGCCTTGTCGGTGATGTGATTGAGCGTCCAGATCAAATCTAAATTATTGCTTCCTGCAAGTGTGCCCATGTCAATGCTCTGTAAGTTGGATAAAAGTACCAGCATCCTAGATGCTCATTAAGCGCGAATATTGTCACACAACCATCATTATTTTTGTGACTCTTCGCATAAAATGAGCCGATGAATCCCCCTAAACAAAAGAAAAACAGCGCCTCTCAGGCTTTATACTTAGGCTAAGCCTATGACATCCAACTGCTCAAAACTGGCTAGCGCCCCCCTCCTGTCCTAAACTAAAGCCATTCTTGTCTTGTAAAAGGCACCAGCCACGTGGCCGACAGCGACTACAGCCATAAAAAGTTTCTAATTATCGACGACTTCGAGAGTTTTCAAAAAATTCTCAAGCGCCTGCTATTGGGCTTAAACGCTCAAGACATCGCCACTGCCAGCAACGGCTTGCAGGCGGTAAAGTCTTGCCAAAATAATAAATACGACGTGATATTCTGTGACTTTGACCTGGGCAAAGGGCTCAACGGCTTGCAGGTACTGGAAGAACTCAGGTATCACGACCTATTAAAGAGCAGCGCCGTCTTTATTATGATCACCGCCGAATCGGGCCGAGATGCGGTGGTGGGTGCCATGGAATACAAACCCGATGCTTACATGAGTAAGCCCGTCTCCGCAGGCGAGCTATCCTCCCGTCTAGTGAAGAGCCTCAAGCAGAAACAAGCCCTGTCCGCTATCCACCTCGCCCTAGATGAGGGTGATTATCAAAAGGCCATTGCTAAGTGTGATGAGCACATCGACGCCGCAAAAAGCCGTCACAAAAACTGGTGCCTCAAGACCAAAGGAGAGCTGTTAATCAAGTTGGCACGGCTTCAGCCAGCGCGGGCCCTCTATGAACAGGTATTGGCAGAACGCCCCATCTTCTGGGCCCAGCTAGGGTTAGCCCATGCATTGGCAGGCCTCAAGATGGATGAAGCGGCCCTGCAAGCGTACCAACTGGCCTACAGCGAAAACCCCACGAGCCTCGAGGCCTTCGAAGGAGCCGCCAACATGCTAGTGAAACTGGGGGACCCCATCGCCGCACAAAAACTGCTGGAAAAAAGCAACAAAATTTCCTCACGCTCGGTGACGCGGCAAAAACTACTGGTGGATATCTGTAAGATCAACGGCGACTTCGAAGGGGCCGCCAAGGCCGGTCGTAAGGTGGTGAAACTGGCCGAATACGGGCAACACAAGAGCGCCGATAACGACCTAGATTTAGCCGACAACCTCACCGAGGCGGCCCTCAACACCCGCAATGAAGAAAGAGCCAAAGAACTGGCCAAGGAAGCCCTAGATACCCTGCAAAAAACCGAAAAAAGATACCAAGGGGAAGCGGTAAAAATTCAAAGTAAACTCGTGGAATCTCGTGCCCACGCCAGTCTCGACCACGATCAGCTGGCACAGGAGGCATTGCAGAGTGCCGAGCAAAAAATGGCCGATGCCGGGATCAAACCCGACCTACGCACCCAGCTAGAATTGGCTAAGAGTTATTTTCAAACCGGCCACAAAGACAAAGCCAATGAGCTACTCAAAGAACTGGCCATAGAGCATCAGGCCGACCCCGACATCTCTGCCCGCCTCGACAAGCTCGTAGACGAGCCCGTCACTAAGGCCGGTAAACAGGCGGTGGTGAAAATAAATAAGGACGGCATCGCCATGTTTGAGCAAGGCGAATTTCAAATGGCCATAAAAAACTTCATGCAGGCCATTCAAAAATTTCCCAAGCACTTGGGCATCCGTCTCAACATCGTGCAATCGTTCTTATACGACATGAAAAAAAATGGCCCCAACAGAGAAAAAATTAAGCTCTGCGAACAACACATGGCGGCCATTAAAAATATGAGTGAAGACAACCAGCAATATAAACGCTATCTATCCTTTAAAAGCGCATTAGATGCCCTTAGCCAGCATCTAAAAGGGAAGCAATAAACATGAAGCCAAGAGACCTAGAGATGTTATTAGCCTCGTGTATTCACGACATGAAGAACTCCATCAGCATGATCTTAAGTTCTGCCGACCAATTAAACGAAACGGACCAATCGGCCGAGCAAACCGACGAGCAACTGGCCAACTTACGGTATGAAGCCAGTCGCCTCAACAACGACCTCATGCATTTACTTGGGGTGTACCGCATCAACGAGCGAGAACTGCCCATCATCATCGACGAACACGAGGTCCATGAGGTGTTACAAGAACAATTCTTAAGAAACGAGGTGTTACTCAATAAATCGAACATGGCATTCGAACTGGATTGTGACGAAGACGAGATATGGTATTTCGACAGCGAACTCATCGGTGGCGTGATTAACAACATACTGGTGAACGCGGTGCGCTACAGCAAGCAGCGCATACGCCTCAAGGCCCGAGTCATCGACGACCAACTGAGCATAGAAGTGTCAGACGATGGCTGCGGCTACCCAGATACGATGCTGCACACCCCAGACAAACCGCAAAAAGCCATCAATTACCGCACCGGCAGCACCAGCCTAGGATTATACTTCGCCGCTAAGGTGGCTGGCCTGCATACCAAAAACAAGCAGGCTGGGCACATCACCTTACAAAATGGCGGAGACCTAGGAGGCGGCATATTCACTCTGTATTTACCCTGATTTTAAATGAGCGATAACCACCTGTATCTAGGCCGTTTATTCCAAATTAAAATAAAAATAAAGCACTCGCTGCCAATGATTCTTAAAACCCTG
>CAJXIK010000040.1 GCA_913054445.1 uncultured Bermanella sp. | reverse complement strand
CCCGACCCCGACACCGATCCAGATCCTATTGTGGACCCCAACCCCCTAGGCCTGTTCGAATTTGAGAACGCCTATGTGGGCTTAGAGAGTCAACTCCATGACATCCCAGACACTATCATCAGCAACGACGAGTTTAACCTCGCCAGCTCGGAGAAACTGGCCATGTTAGTGGTGCCCCTCGACTATCGTATCAGCGCCGACAAGCGCCCCACTTTCTCTAGCCTAGAGCCGCAGTTAACCTCCCCCACGGGTATTGATGCCAGCACCTTCAATCCCTTCGATTACAGTGCGGCGGGCAACGAGACCGTTATCACCCTAGAGTATGAGCTACTCGATACCAGCAGCAACGTTACAGAGCACTACCAGTTAAACCTAGTCATAAATGACAACGTCGGTGACGTCAGCGCGTTGCAGGCCGCCATCGCCAGCGCCATCCCCCTCGCCGAGGTGCGGGTGAATGGCGACCCATTGCCACCCGGCACGCCCATACACGTGCAATTTAGCGTGTTCACCGACCCAGGCACGGGACAGAATCGTTTCGAATTTAAGCCCAATTCGGGGGCAGACAAATTCATCACCGCCATGGCCCTGAATTTTGCGGACCAAGCCTCTCCAGCAGGTCAGATGCTCATGACGCAGATGGGCTCCGACAACAATGTCGACGATGACTGGCGGGTGCGCGTGGAGACCGACCTAGTGGTGGCCATAGGTTCCTGGGATACCGCCAGCAACACCCCTATCTTCTTCTCCAGCGAACAAGAAGAAAAAGACGGGCAAGTATTTGACCGCACTCAGGTTATCTATAAGGACGCTAACACCGCACAAACCGTAAACTCCCTAACAGGGCTGGCCCTGTGTGGCGACAGCGGCATTATTTGTGACATTCAAAGAGACGATGTGAGCGCCGGCATCAACATCCGCTGGGGGGCATGGCTGGCCGAGCCCGCCACCCCAGGCAACCCTAGCGAGCCCATCACCATTCATGAGATAAACGAAGATGCACTGGGCTTCCTAGATACCCTCACCCACCAGGAGGAGACAACCCTCGCCTTCTGGATAGCCGCCGAGCGGGCCGACATCAACACCCTTAGCGGCACCGCCCATTTTGCCAGCAACGGCCTAACCGATTGCACCGACTACGGCCAGTGCATCGGCTTTGCCGACGATGGCGGCGTGAAAAGCGTCAACGGCCAGTTTGACGTGAATTTTAACAACGGTGCCATCAGCAACGGCCTGTTAACCGTACACACCGCAGGCTCCGACATCACGAAACCCGATGCCCCCATATTATCCAACTGGCAGGTGAACTTTTCTGGGCAACTGCATAACAACCGAGACGGCGCTATGACCCCCGAGTTTCAAACCAACAACATACGCGGCACCATTACCGATGGCGCGGGCGCCCTCATCTCCGACAAGGTGATTGGCAGCGTGGGGGGAATCTTCGTGAAACCCGGTAGCGTGTTTGCTGGGGGCTATAATTTAACCACCGCAGATGAGAATAATAAACATACCGCAGGGGTGTTTAGTTTGCAGGAGGAGCCTTAGGGGCTGGATTGGGTATTGTTAGGGGCTGGATTGGGTATTATTTAGGGGCTGGATTGGGCATTGTTAGGGGCTGGATTGGGTATTGTTAGGGGCTGGATTGGGCATTGTTAGGGGCTGGATCGGGCAGGGGCTGCCCTCGTACGAGGCCACCCTGTGGCCGATCTTTTCGCTTTATCGGGCAGGGGCTGCCCTCCTACGGCCCCTGTGAGGGCAAGGCGGCAGCGGATTTCACCACGGTCCTAGGAACAGACGGAACACATTCCCGAGTACAATCACTCAGCTCTAGCGGCAAGCCCGGGTAAACACTCAACATACCGAAGCCTGGGTCACGATTCTGCGTGGTGATGTAATGGGGCAACAGGTCATCCTGCCATTGCCAGTGGTCGAAGCTCGATTCATGACCGTGCACGGTTAACTCGAAATCATTTTCCTTGAGGTGGGCATCGAACCCTATGTCCGCCTCCCAAGGGGGAATGTGACTGACGCCAATCACGTGATCCCAGGGCTGATCCACTATGGGAGCCGCTTGCGCGGCCAACCAATCCCGATCCGGCACATCATCGAACTCGTACTTATTATCGTTATAGGCCACGAAACGGCTGTTTTGATAGGTAAAGGCGAAATCATAGGGGCCAAACACATCCAGCCAGATATCCTTACCAAACGACAAGCTATCGTGATTACCGATCACCGAGATGATGGGCTTGTTTGACTTACTCATGGCCTTACACATCCACTCAAATTCGGCCTTCACCCCAGTTTCGGCGAGGTCCCCC
The DNA here is from genome assembly GCA_913054445.1 of uncultured Bermanella sp. Classification (GTDB taxonomy): domain Bacteria; phylum Pseudomonadota; class Gammaproteobacteria; order Pseudomonadales; family Oceanobacteraceae; genus Bermanella. Next base: position 8,690 of record CAJXIK010000040.1, on the reverse strand, counting down.
ACCAATAAGATGAAGTGCACATCATCCAAGTTATTCACATGCTTGATGGTGCTCTCGAAGCTGCCTGGGTACTGTTGTGGGTCACCTATGATGGCCACCTGATAATAATCTACCTTGCCGATGGACTGCTCGAAGGCGGCCAGCTTCGCTAGATTTTCCTCCACAGACACCCCAGGACAATGGGCGTCGGTCTGCCAAGGGCTTAATTCGTATTGGCAGCCAGCCAGCAAGACGGCTAATAATAACAAGAATCGGTTTTTCATTTGCTTCCTCTACTTAACCTGTCTTATAAATTAAAACTGATGACGCAGGCCAAAACCCCAATTGGTAATGCCCTCCAAACCCAGATAATCGTAGTTATCCATAAAGAACTCGGGTTCGCGCACATAACTCACGAGGCCCACATCCAACACCGACACATCAAAATACACTTGGGTTTGTTCATTGAGGTGTAAGATGCTCTGATAATTAAAAATCAGGCGAATGGCGGTGGGGTTGTAATAGCCATCTGGGTATTGGTCGGGCAACTTCACGAATAAATCTTTATGGCTGCCCACCAACAGCGCCACGCCAAAGTTCAGCGGGCTGATGCCATAGCTGCGATCCTTAACGCTAAAATTCCAGCGATATGGATTCTGGTAGCGATACCGCAGGCTGCCCATGCTCATCTCTTCATGGCGATCCAGCTTGGGCACATAACCCACCCCGGCACTCAGGTGATGGTTGTCGGCAAAGGTGCCGCCGACCGATGCGTGTACCATGCCCATGAGGGAGCCGGATTGCAGATCCATGAAGACCGCATTGGCCCCCTGAATCTGGCCAAACGTTAATAGCAATAAAACCGCCATGCGCTGAATTGTCATGTCACCCTATCTCTCTAAATGTCGCTCTGCCCGTGGCTTTCCAAATGCAAAACAAGCCCACCATGAATGGAGCGCATTAAATAGGATAATATCCATAGTTAATATAACTAAAAATAGAACAATCAAACTCAATGATGGCGCAATCATGCCAACGACCCACAGCCCCCATAAACAGAGGGCGAAGGTAGGGCTAAATAGAGGAAAGTCAAGCTAGGAAGGGGAAAGGCGCTCGGACATTAAGCCTTAGCGATCTCGTCACGCATGTTAGCGATAGTCTGTTGATAATCATCGCTGTTAAAGATGGCAGAGCCCGCCACAAAGGTATCGGCTCCGGCGGCGGCAATCGCACCTATGTTATCGATCTTCACCCCGCCATCCACTTCTAGGCGAATATCGTGGCCGCTGGCGTCAATCTTGGCGCGTACCTGCTGTAACTTTTGCAAGGTAGATGGAATGAAGCTCTGCCCACCAAACCCTGGGTTCACCGACATCAACAGCACCATGTCCAGCTTATCCATCACATAATCCATGTAATGCAGGGGGGTCGCTGGGTTAAACACTAAACCCGCTTTACAGCCGCCATCTTTAATCAACTGCAAGGAGCGGTCGATGTGATCGGTGGCATCTGGGTGGAAGGTAATGTAAGTCGCACCGGCTTCGATGAAGTCGTTAATCATGCGATCCACCGGACTGACCATGAGGTGCACATCAATCGGTGCCGTCACCCCATGATCGCGTAACGCCTTACACACCATGGGCCCTATGGTCAGGTTGGGCACATAATGATTATCCATCACATCGAAATGCACAATGTCGGCACCTGCTGCTAGTACGTTATCCACCTCTTGCCCCAAGCAGGCAAAATTGGCTGACAATATAGAAGGTGCAATCAATGGTGTTTTTTTATGGATTTGACTCATATTTTTCTCTGTGGCGAATAAGGGCTGAATGGTTTGCCATCGCCCGAGATTGAATGACTGCATTGTAGCCTAATCGAGCCAGTAATAACGACTTTATGCCTGACCTGCCTGACCATTAGAGGGTATTGCAGATTGTAAACCTTGAGCTTGGAATGGTGCTGTTTCAGTTGGGGTCTTTAAAACAGGGATGTTTTAAGGAAGCGCCCAGGGATGGCTCGCAGCGGCCACGAACTGAAACAGCATCATTCCAGGCTGGCGGGATCATAACCCCTTGAATCTTAATACCAGCACCCTACTGGCGCGCCTTCCGCACCTTATCGTATGCGGTCTGGATTTCCTGCGTCTTTTCCTTGGCCATCTTCATCATCTCCTCGGGCAGCCCCTTGGCCACGAGTTTATCTGGATGATGCTGACTCATGAGGCGGCGATAGGCCTTCTTCAGTTCGCTATCGCTCGCCTCAGGCTGCACCCCCAGCACCGCATAGGCGGTCTTTAATTCATCACCAGAGCGACCAAAGGACGCATTAAATTGGCCACGGAACTGTTCGCTGCTGGCCCGTACCCGCGCGTGAATAATTTCAAACTGCAAGGCACTGATGCCCAAGATACGGCACACTTTATCCAGCAGGTGCTTCTCTTGCATGCTCAGCTTACCGTCGGCGTAGGCCATGCTAATTTGAATTTCCAAGAACATCTGAATCAGCGACCCCCGGTGCCCCACCGCGCGCATAAGTTGCCTAAGTTCGTGGTTCAAATCTAGGTGCGGGCTCTTGCCTTCGCCAAAGTAACCGATGGCCTCTTGGCGTTGGCGCTCGTTTAAACCCATCTGATCCATGATAGTACGGGCCTGACTGATCTCCTCTTCGCTAACGCGACCGTCGCTCTTGGCCAGCTGCCCCATGACCAAGAAGGTCACCCTAAAAAACACATTTTGACTGGCACCACGACTGCCAATTTGCACCCGCTGCTTGGCATACATCTGGTCGAAGGCATTGCCCACCAGCAAGCCCAACACTAGGCCAAAAGGACCGCCGCTAAATAAGCCGAGGGCGGCACCGAGTATTTTTCCGCTGTAGCCCGCAAGCGTCATGTTTGCCTCCTCACAAGCGGTGCATGATCGCTCTGGCCCACATGACTAACGAGCTGCTGCAACCTAGCCGGGGTGCCCACGTCCAGCCAAAAACCCGCATATAATTCGCCACTCACCTGCCCGCGTGCCATGGCTGCTTGCAGCAACGGCGCGAGTTTAAAGGTACCCGGCGCACATTCTGCGAACAGCTGCGGGTGCAGAATGCTCACCCCGCTAAACGTCAAGGCGCTGCCGTCGCCCACCCTCGCCAGCAGGCCAGCGCGCAGATAAAAATCCCCCCGGGGATTAAATTCCGGGTTATTCACCATCACTAAATGGGCTAAGCCGCACAGGGGGCGGCGCAGGATGCTGGCATAATCTAGCTCCAGCCACACATCACCGTTCACCAACAAGAAAGGCGCAGCGTCACCCTCTTGCGTCAACAACGGCAATGCCTTAAAGATACCGCCACCGGTTTCCAAGGGGGTGCTCTCGCGACTGTATTGAATGGTGCAATTAAAGGCCGCGCCATCTTTTAAATGTGCTTCGATTTGCTCCCCTAGGTAGGCATGGTTAATCACAATATGCGTGATACCGGCGGCCACTAAGCGTCGTACTTGGTGCTCGATGAGTGGCACGCCCGCCACCTTTAACATGGGCTTAGGGGTGTGGTCGGTCAATGGCCGCATGCGTGTGCCCAAACCTGCGGCCAGTATCATGGCCTTCCTGATTTTCATGGCTGAGCTACCGCGGCGGGTAATTCATAAGCTAATAAGGGCAGGATACGGCGCTGTAACCATTCATGAAACTCGGCGAGGCTATCGTATTGCGCGCTCACCTGCACAATATAGTTAAGCGTCATGGGAATATCCGCGAGGTAGGCGGACTTGCCATCACGAATGCTCAGGCGGGAAAAGATGCCCGCCACCTTAATGTGACGCTGTAAGCCCATCCAATCAAACCACAGCATGAATTGCCCTTGGCTGATGGCACCGATTAGGCCCGCCTGCTTGGCTTGTGCAAAATACGCCTGCACCCAAGCCTCCACCCGTGCCACCGGCCAAGCCACATAACAATCGCGTAGCAGGCTCACTAGGTCGTAGGTGATGGGGCCCAGCAGCGCATCCTGAAAATCTATGATGCCCAAGGAATCGTCGGCCAGCACCATGATATTACGGCTATGGTAATCCCTATGTACCGGCACCTGAATCTGCCCGAGGGCACTCTCCCGCAACAGCTCAAAGGTTTGCTGCAAGATGCGCTCGTCTTGCGCGTTGAGTTGCAGCTGTAGATGCTCGATTAAAAACCAATCTCTAAACAGGGCCATCTCCCTATCGAGCAACACCTGATCGTATGGCGCTAATGGCTCGCCGCCGATGACAGCGGAACTTTGGGCAATGCCTACAAGGCTGTGCATGGCTTGTGCATAGAGGGCATCGGCGCGGCCCTCATTTAACAGGGGCAGCAGCAACTGATCTCCCATATCGGTCAACAGCATAAAACCCAGCTCGAAATCGGCCGCCAATACTTGTGGCACGGCGATGTCCTGCGCCAACCAAGCCTTAGCTATGTTCACAAAAGCATGGCTGTCTTCCTTCTCTGGCGGGGCATCCACGGCAATGTAGCTGCCCCCCGCCACGCCTTGACGAAAATAGCGACGAAAGCTGGCGTCCCCAGACACCGCGGCGAGGGAACCAAGTGGCGCTGCCAGGTTCAGATGGCTGAGTGTTTTCTCAACCCAGCTTTGTAACAATTGTTGGCGTACATCCATGATGAACACTGGCCCTTAGTCTGGATAAAACGTACAATTTTGCACTTATGCCGCACAATACCATAAGTTTTAGCTTTGATTAGGAATTTCAACTATATGCCACGCTTGGGGCTTCTCTTTCTTGCCATGGTGGTTTTACCCGCACAGGCCCACTCAAGTACCCGCTCACATTCGCTAGACTGGGTCACCCGTGACGCATTACCGCCGGAGCATCGGGCGCGACTGCCGAGCTTTTGCAGTGGCGATTACCTGCCGCCGTCGCTGGCCATTAGTCATGACAATGCCCTCCATGTTGAGAGCGAGCGCGCCAATTTTAAAGAAACGGTGGGAGCAACTTTTACGGGCAACGTGCAATTACAACAGTCCGGCAAACAGGTGCAGGCAGATGAGGCCAGCTACGATCAACCAAGCGGAGCCGCACAGTTTAAGGGCAATGTACTGTTTCGTAACGGCGAAATATCCATGGCCAGCAAACAGTTGAACTACAACACCCAAACCGGCCAAGCCCAACTAGAACACGCCAAATATGTGATCGCCCCGTTACACATGCGCGGCGCGGCGCAAAGCCTAACCGTCAACGCCGACGACAGCGTCCACTTAATGAATTCCAGCTACACCTTTTGCGAGCCGGGCCAAAACGACTGGGATATCATGGCCAGCGAGATCAACCTGCAACAGGCACAAAACTACGGCGAGGCCTATCATGCCCGCCTGCGCATTAAAGACGTGCCGGTCTTGTACTTACCCTACTTTCGTTTCCCCCTCAGCCAGCATCGTTTAAGCGGTTTCCTGAGCCCGCAAATTAGCCTAAGTGCCAGCGGCGTCAGCCAGCGGGGTCAACTCACCCCAGAAAATACCGAGATCAACCTAGAGCATTTCGCCACGCCGTTTTATTTTAATATTGCCCCCAACTACGACGACACTCTCACTCCTAGGTATTTAGATGGCCATGGTTTGCTGCTGGAAAATGAATTTCGCTACTTGAATGTATTCGGCGAAGGGGAGTTGAGCCTTGGCTTTATTGGCAACGACAGTGCCCACGACTCAGGCTTGAATGCGTTAAGTACGGATGATGAACTAGATGCCCAACGCCCCGCCGAACGTTGGTCTAAGGCCCTCTATCACACGGGAACATTTGGCCAACACTGGCAAGAGCGCATTCATTACGAAGAGGTGAGCGACGGCGACTACAGCGATGATTTTAGCGCCCTCGGGTTAATCGAACGCAACAGCCACCTCAAGCAAAACATCGAGGTAGAATACAACGACGGCAATTGGCAGCTGTTAACCCTCATGGAACAATACCAAACCCCCGACCAAGCCATTATCGTCAAGCCTTACCATCGCCTGCCGCAGATTCAACTATCACGCCTCGGCAGTTACCAGGTAAACCAGTTTAATTATGAATTGAACCTTGAGGGCACCCTCTTTACCCGCGACCACGAAGACCTCAATGGGGTGGCGCAGATAGACAGCGAACGCCTGCACGGCGATGTCACCGTCAGCTACCCATTTGAAAAAAGCTACGGCTTTATCACCCCACGGCTCACGGTGATGCACACCCGTTATCGCTTGCAAAATCTAGACAGCGAGTTAATAGCAGCAGGCTACCAAAACGACGTACAGCGCGACGCTCACCTAGCCAGTATAGACGGCGGCCTATTCTTCGAGCGCAACTTGCAATGGTTCGGCGACAGCTTCATACAAACCCTAGAACCCAGAATTATGCTGGCGCACATCCCCCGTGTGGAACAGCGTCACATCCCCATATTTGACACCACAAAAACGTCATTCAACTATGGCCAATTATTCGAGCCCAACCGCTTCAGCGGCATCGACCGCGTCGGCGATACTCAGCAGGTCAGCCTCGGCTTAACCACTCGCTTCTTAAATCACAGTGGCCTCGAGGTGTTCCGCGCCAGCCTCGGGCAGATTCGCTATTTACAAGATCGCAGCGTCACCGCAGGCGTCATTGGCAGCACCCTAGCTGAAGAAGCCCCAGAGTTATCCAGCAGCTCCTCAATAGCCGCTGAAATCCAGTGGTTATTCTCACCCGGCTGGCGCGCCAAGGCCGACATTCAGTATGACCCCCATGCCAAGCAAGCCATAGATGACACGGAAAGCGATGAAGAACCCATAGAGAAAGCCAGCGCGCAATTAAACTACCAGAGCGATAACGACTGGCTGCTCGACCTAAATTTCAGCCATGTGGAGGCCAGCAAACAAAAACAGCTGGGTCTCGCCTTTTTTGCCCCCGTCAACGACCGCTGGGCCTTTTACGCTCAAAAGAAGCATGATATCTGGCCCTACAGTGAATCTTCACGACAGGATAAAGAAAAAATTGAAGAGCACTTCGACAGCATCGAAGGCCTACTGGGCATAGAATATCAAAACTGCTGTTGGCGCGTGCAGGTCACCTATGAAGAGCACACCCGCAGCGACAACACGAAGGATTACCAATACCTGTTCCAGCTGCACCTAAAGGGCCTAGGCATCCTCGGCACAGACAGCGACAAGATATTACAGTCACGGATTTACGGTTATGAGAACCGAGACATTCATGACTATTAAACAAACAAATAACAAGAATATGCTAAATAGCAGAGGAACCACTATGACCCTTCGTACTTTACTGTTGGCCGGGCTGCTGGCCGCCAGCGGCGTCAGCCAAGCACAGCTAACCCCAGTGGACAGCATCGCCGCCGTGGTGGATGACGAAATCATCATGCACAGCGAACTCAGCGAACGCCTCGACGTAATCAAGAAGCAAAGTTCAAAGATGCGTTTGCCGCCCGATGCGGTATTGCGCCAGCAGGTGCTCGACAAGTTAATTGACGAGAGCATTCAGATGCAAATGGCAGAACGCTCCGGCATTCGCATCAGCGATCAACAACTCAACCAGACCATCGAAAACATCGCCAAACAAAATGGCATGAGCCTAAAAAACTTTAAGAAAGCCCTGCAAAAAGACGGCATTGATTACAGCCAGGCCCGCGACCAGATTCGTCGTGAACGCTTACTGACAGAGGTGCAACGCTACCGCGTGGGCAGCAAAGTACAAATCAGCGAACAAGATATCGATGCCTTTCTCAACAGCAAGCGCGGTAAGACCGCCACCGGAGAAGAGTACCGTTTGGGTCACATCCTTATTCAGTTACCCAGCCAAGCCAAGCGCGAGCACATCAATAAAGCCGAAAACAAAGCCAAAAATCTGGTGAAGAAACTGCGCGCGGGCAGTGACTTTGTACAGACCGCCATCGCCCAATCCGAGGGCCGCAACGCCCTTAAAGGCGGTGACTTGGGCTGGCGCAAAGAGGCGGAACTGCCTTCCTTATTTGCTAACGTCGCCCCCACCCTTAATAAGGGTGGTATCAGCGACCCCATTCGCAGCGCCAGTGGTTTTCATATTATTAAGGTAAACGACAAGCGTGGCGGTGCCATTAAGCTGGTGAAACAAACGGCCGCGCGCCACATATTAATTCGTGAAAATGAAATTCGTAACGATGCACAAGGCAAGGCCCTCATTCAAGAAGTATATTCACGCATCAAGGCGGGTGAAGACTTCGCCACACTGGCCAAAGAATTCAGTGACGACCCTGGCAGCAAGGTAAGCGGTGGCGATCTTGGTTGGGTCAACGATGGCGACATGGTTCCCGCCTTCGAGAAGGTGATGAAAAAATCCAAACAAGGCCAGCTCAGCAAGCCGTTTAAATCTCGTTTTGGCTGGCACATATTAGAGGTCACCGACTACCGCAACAAAGACATGGGCGGAGAAATTCAACGTAACCAGGCCCGTCAGTTATTATACAGCCGCCGTTTCGAAGAGGATTTACCCATCTGGTTACGTCAGATTCGCAGCGACGCTTATGTGGAAATTAAAAGCCAATTATAGGTACATTTTAGGTGCATCTATAAATGTCTAACCCAGATGGGCTATCGATATTTGCCCGCGTAGGGTAGCGCCATGACAGTTTAAGGTCGCGGTGAGCCCGGCCATGGCGCTACCCTACACTCGACCTAGCGGCCGCTGAGTATGATGAATCATGTTTAGCAGCTTCAATGGCTAA
>CAJXIK010000039.1 GCA_913054445.1 uncultured Bermanella sp. | reverse complement strand
GGTCGCCGTTAACCCGTCCGTGGGGGCTTGCTTTGGCATCCATGCCAAAAACCACTTCATTGCTGTCAACCCCAGCCATGAGCCAATTCACTTAAGCCGCCAAAGAAAATACGTATGACAGCTCTGAGCTGTCAGCTACATATAGTAAATTAGTGCTTGCCTGAGCTTTCATTGACGGGCGATACAAAAGGTTTCAAGTCGCCCCCTATACTCAGCCCAGCGCGGCGGCTAAGATGGGCCACCTTTTTATTGGCGGGCTATTTTCATTGTTATATTTACATAAAGTTTGGTTGGCGAATCGCTCGGTGGCTTGGATGCTGGGTCTTAATGTGTTGTTGCTGACGCTACTAAGTGTCAGTTTTAGTGGTCGTTTTCCCACCCCGGACAATGCCCTAGATGTTTATTATCAGCTGGCCATCCTGCCCAGCGTGTGGGGCTTGTATGCCTTGTTGGTGTTCTTGCTGTTGATGCCACTGACACTGATACCTGGCATGCGCTATCTGTTGATTGTGCTGTGTGCGGCGATGGCGGGCACCCTCGCGGTGACCGTGTTAGTCGATGATTTTATCTATGAGATTTACAATTATCACATCAATTGGTTCTTTATTGAGGCCTATCTGGCCGATGAGGGCGGGGAGTTTTTCGATATCTCCCTAAAAACCTACCTCACATTCAACTTTGCGGCCTTGCTGGTGCTGCTGTGTGAGCTGGCCTTTATGTGGTTGGTGGTGAAGAAGATCACGCTTAGAAAAAAATACCCTTTCGCAGGGTGGGCATTTGGTGCTTCGGTCTTTACTTTGGTACTGACCGCCAACCTCACACATTCCTGGGCCTACGCAAAAAACTATGCTCCCATCACCTCCATGGATGCGCATATTCCCTTTTATTTCCCACTGCACTCGCGTTCCTTGGCGGAAAATTCCTGGCTAACCAGCCTAACGGGCACCGAAGATGGGGCGAAAGAGGTGGCACAGGCCAATATTTTTTACCCTAAGAATGAGATGCAATGCCGCCAGACAGAGGCTCAACAGCCCAATGTAATTATGGTGGTGTTAGAGAGCTGGCGGGGCGACATGTTCGATGCCGAGGTCGCGCCCAACACCCACAAGCTCGCCACCGAATCCTTATGGTTTAAGGATCATTACTCCAGTGGCAGCGTCACCACGCGGGGAATCTTTGCCCTCATGTATGGGCTGGCTCCCACCTATATGGACAATGTGGTGGCGAACAATGGGGCGGGCGGCCCTGTGTTATTAAATGAATTGAAAAAACGCGATTACCAATTTGGTATTTACCCCAGCGGTGATATCACGCGCATGAAGTTGGCCGATAGCAGCTTTGCGCCGGTTAAGCCGTTCATCGAGCACGGAGAAGGCAAGAACACCATAGAAAAAGATTTTGACGTGCTAGCTAAGATGACCAACATGATCGAAACATCCACTAAACCCTTTTTTGGTTTCATGTTTTTTAATTCGACCCATCATCAATATTACTACCCAGAAAAATTCACTAAGTTCACGCCCTATAAAACGCCCAGCATCATTGATTTTAAGCAGGGTAAGGACCCTAAGCCTTATCTAAACCATTATAAAAACAGTCTGTTGTTTGTGGATTCTTTGGTGGGCGAGTTGATCGACAGCCTTAAGAAGGCGGATAAATGGCAAGATACCATCTTAATTGTGACCTCAGATCACGGTGAAGAATTTGCAGACACTCGCCCCACTCGGTTTGGCCACGGCAGTAACTACACGCGCTACCAGACGCACGTGCCCTTGGTGATTCATTGGCCTGGCAAGGCGGCGCAGTCGTTTGAGCATCGCACCGCCAGCATAGATGTGGCCCCCACGCTGTTACAAGAGGCCTTGGCCTGTGAAAATAAGATGACGGACTATGCCAGCGGTGAAAGTTTGTTCAACTTAACGTCGCGGCCAGTGCAAATTATGTCGAGCTATTATAATTATGCGTTCGTGACGCCCGCGGGAAGCTTCGTGCAAAACCCCATTGGCTTATTAGAGAGCAAGGACAACCAAGACAACTCGGCACCAGAGTTATCCCTTAGCCCTAAGTTGGCTTTCCTTGCCTTGCAGAAGATGAAGTGGTTTTACACGCAAGCAGAAGCCGCCGAGCCCGCGCAGTAACGTTACTCTAAGTGCAGCAAGACCTCTTGGCAGGCTTTGTTTAACTTGCGACGGTTAAACAATAGTTGCCAGCGGCGGCCTCCCACCTGACGCCACAAAATAGCTGAGCGTATGGCGCACAACAGCAGGGCGCGTATTTTGTGGGCGGTTTGCGGGGTGCGTAAGTGTTGGGCGTTGCCGGTCACATGGATGCGGAAACGAAAGGTGCTGATGGTGTCCTGATAGAGCCCAGATAAATTGCTCACGAGGTTTTCATGGCCGCTATGAAAGTGCTCCAGCTGCCGCTTGGCACTCTCGATGCCGCCTGCCACCTTGTTAAGCATGACCTTGTTCTTGCGTAGCTTGCTCTCTAAGTGCAGTATGCCTAGCGCATAGCGCATCACATCTGGGCTTGAGCCGGTTCTGGATTTGCCATCGGTTAAGAAACGCACCTCCCTAAAACCCAGTTTAAGATTGTCTGTGCTGCCGCCGAAGACATCGCTGACGTGCTCGGGGTCGGTGGCAAATAAGCTTTCGATGCAGGTCTTAAAGTCCTCTTCATTGACCTTGCCGGTCTTGGCCAGCTGCTCAACCAAGTGAGCCGCCTGAAACAAGCCAGCTAGGGCAATACTTTGATTGCTAATACTCGCCTTACTCATGAATAAGCTCTGTCTTATCTTGGTAAATCTCTTCGATGACACCCCCGCCTAGGCAGATCTCGCCATCATAAAATACCGCCGATTGTCCTGGGGTGGCGGCTCGCTGCGCTTCGGCAAAGACCACTAGGTAAGCCCCATCACGTTGGTGAATGGTGCAGGCCTGGTCGCTTTGGCGGTAACGCACTTTAGCCACGCACGAGTAGGGGAAACTGGCGGGTGGCGAGTTGATCCAAAAGATCTCTTGGCAGCTTAAGGCTTGGCTGAAGAGCAGCTCATGCTGCGCTCCTTGGCCGATGATTAAGACATTGCGCGTTAAGTCTTTGGCCACCACATACCAGGGTTCGGTACCATGATGCTTGCTGCCGCCGATGCCGATGCCCTGGCGTTGGCCCAGGGTGTAATACATTAAACCCTGATGGTCGCCGATTACATCTCCTTCGGCGCTTTCAATCTTGCCTGGCTGCGCGGGCAGGTACTTCTGCAAGAAATCCTTGAAGCGGCGCTCGCCTATGAAACAGATGCCGGTGCTGTCTTTTTTCTTGGCGGTGACGAGGCCTTGTTCGAGGGCGATGCGGCGCACCTCGGGTTTTTCCAGTTCGCCCACCGGGAACAGGGTCTGGCCAATCTCGGTGCCACCCACGGCGTGCAGGAAGTAGCTTTGGTCTTTATTGCCATCCAGCCCCCTTAGTAGGTAGCTGCTATTGCCTTCATCCTTGCGCCGCACATAGTGGCCGGTGGCGATGCAGTTTGCCCCCAGCACCTTAGCGTATTGCAAGAATGCCTTAAACTTGATTTCACGATTGCACAGGACATCTGGGTTGGGGGTGCGCCCGGCCTTATATTCTTCTAGGAAATGCTCGAACACGTTATCCCAGTATTCTGCGGCGAAGTTGGCGGTATGCAGTTTAATGCCCAGTTTGTCACATACGGCCTGGGCATCCGCGAGGTCTTCTTTGGCGGTGCAGTATTCGCTGTCGTCGTCTTCTTCCCAGTTCTTCATGAACAGGCCTTCCACCTGATAGCCCTGTTGCAACAATAGGTAGGCTGAAACGGAGGAATCCACGCCGCCAGACATGCCGACGATGACGCTGATTTGTTGGTTTTCTTTAGTCATTTTGGTGCTCATAAATCAGTTCGATGGGGTAGTGTGGGCGCTTAAAATAATCTTCTGCGCACCTTATAACCAATGGGCTGCGCGCTTTGTTGCTGGCTATTAACTCTTGCGGTGTGAGCCAGCGAATACCACGAATACCCTCGTCTAGCGTCGCCTGCGCGTCATAAGATAGGGCTTTGCCCACGAAGCAGTGCCGGTGGTAGGTGACGCCATTACTGGCTGCCGTGTAGGTATAAAGGCCAAGATAGCCGGTGATTTCACACAGGTAGGCGCTTTCTTCCTGGGTTTCACGTACCGCCGCTGCTATGAGGGATTCATTTTCTTCGAGGTGGCCTGCTGGCTGGTTGTATACCAGCTGCCCGGCATCCAGCTCTTCTACGAATAATAACTTGCCATCTTTCTCTATGATGGTGGCCACTGTGCTGTGCGGCTTCCAGCGCATCTTTGTTACCTCTGTTTTGGGTGTAGGGCAATCGTATTAAAATCAGGTTCGTCAAGCCAGCGGGCTGAGGACTCACCTAGCTGCCATCATTCCAAGCTCAAATCTCGCCACCTGCTGCGGCCTTAATTATATAGGGACTTAGCGCCCATATAGACTTAGATCAAGGTTGGGTTTAGTGCTTTTTAGGGTGTACGAGGCATGGATGCCGAGGCAAGCCCTCAGGGATGAGTCCACGGCGACCTAAAAAGCACTAAATTCAACGTTGCTCAGGCGGATACTTTGTGTCTGTGCCAATCTATTTAAAATGTGGCCGCTCTAGTTTTGAATGGCGTATTTTAGCGAATTTGCGTTTAGCTTGATACGGCGGTTTCTTATTGTTTTTTACGGCGGGCGGTGCCGCTACATCTAATACCCTATATTCCCCCGGTTTTAGCGCGGCCAGCTGCCACTCGCCGATGCTGGCTCTCACTAAGCGCAGGGTGGGGTGACCTATGGCGGCGGTCATGCGCCTCACCTGACGGTTGCGGCCCTCTGTGATCTGAATCTCCAGCCAGCAGGTGGGGATATTGGCCCTCTGTCGAATGGGAGGGTTTCTGTCCCATAGCTGGGGCTCGTCAATCGCCTTAACCTCGGCGGGCAGGGTGATGCCATCCTTGAGCCTGACCCCCTGACAAAGATCGGCTATGGCTTGTTGGCTGGGAATGCCTTCCACCTGTGCCCAGTAGGTCTTAACCGATTCGTGCTTGGGGTGCGCTATCCTATGCTGTAACTGGCCATCATCGGTCAACAACAATAAGCCTTCAGAATCGTAGTCTAAACGTCCTGCCGCGTAGACATTGGGCTGCTGAATGTAGTGGGCCAGGGTTGCTTTGTGGCCGCTGTCATCGGTGAATTGTGACAGCACCTGGAAGGGTTTATTGAAGAGGATCAGAGTGGGCATGATATGTACTTATGTAGTAAAGCTACCAAATGGGCGGTTAATCAGGGCTGAAGCGGCGAATCTGTAGAAATACTACAAATTAGCACATAGATTGTACCATTGCGTGATACAATCCGCCGCCATTGACGTTAATCAATATAATAGCGGGGCGACCAAAAGTCGCCTCCGATGCGGCCCCTAGGCCGCATTTAATTGGGTAATAGGCGATCAAAAGTCGCCTGTAAATTAAGTTTTAGGCCCACAGCCATCGAACTTTAGGATGTAAAATGACCAACCAGACTCCAAAAATTATTTATACGCTCACAGATGAAGCCCCTCTTCTCGCAACGTATTCGTTTCTGCCTATCATTAAGGCCTTTACCAAGTCAGCCGATATCGCCATCGAAACCCGTGACATCTCGCTATCTGGCCGTATCATCGCTAACTTCCCGGAGTTTTTGCAAGCCGCTCAACAACAGCCTAATGACCTGAAAGAATTAGGCGCGCTGGCCAAGACCCCACAGGCCAACATTGTTAAGTTGCCTAACATCAGCGCCTCTATTCCTCAGCTATGTGACGCCATCGGCGAATTGCAGGCTCAGGGTTATGCCGTACCAGACTACCCAGTAGACGCCAATAGCGAAGAAGCGCTAAGAATCAAGGCTGTTTATTCGACCATACTCGGCAGTGCGGTTAACCCTGTGTTGCGAGAAGGCAACAGCGATCGTCGCGTCGCCGCTCCGGTTAAGGAATATGCGCAAAAGAACCCTCATTCCATGGGTGCCTGGGAAAGTACTTCCAAGTCTCATGTGGCGCACATGCAGCACGGCGATTTTTACGGTAGCGAGAAATCTGTGGTGCTGGATAAGGCCGACAATGTACGCATCGAGTTCACCAACGCCAACAATGAAACTCGCGTCTTAAAAGAGTCGCTTGCTTTGCAGGCCAAAGAGGTGATTGATGCCTCTGTCATGAGCCGCAAGGCGCTGCGTGACTTCTTCGAAGAGCAGATGCAAGACGCCAAAGAAAACAATGTCATGCTGTCGCTACACCTTAAGGCGACCATGATGAAAGTCAGTGACCCGGTTATGTTTGGTCATGCGGTAACGGTTTACTATAAAGATGTCTTTGCTAAGCATGCGGCGTTATTTGCTGAGCTGGGTGTGGACGAGAAGAACGGCCTAGGTGATGTGTATGCAAAAATCCAAGGTTTGCCAGCAGCGCAAAAGGCACAGATCGAAGCCGATATCATGGCCACCTACGATAGCCGTTCTGCCATCGCCATGGTGGATTCAGATAAGGGTATCACCAACCTGCACGTGCCTAACGATGTGATCGTGGATGCTTCTATGCCGGCTGCTATTCGTGCCTCTGGTAAGATGTGGGGCAAAGATGGGCAGCTGCATGACACTAAGGCGATGATTCCCGACCGCTGTTATGCTGCAATTTTTCAGGAAACCATGTTGTTCTGTAAGAAACATGGGGCGTTCGACGTCACCACCATGGGCAACGTCTCTAACGTGGGCCTAATGGCACAAAAGGCAGAAGAATACGGCTCTCACGACAAGACCTTTATTCAGGAAGAATCAGGCACCATGCGAGTGGTCGATTCTGCGGGTCAGGTGCTCATCGAGCATGCCGTAGAGCAGGGCGATATCTGGCGCATGTGTCAGACCAAAGATGCGCCTATTCGTGACTGGGTAAAACTTGCGGTTAACCGTGCCAGAGCCACGGGCCAGCCTGCTATTTTCTGGTTAGATGAAAAGCGCGGTCATGATGCCAATATTATCAACATCGTTAAGTCGTACCTAGCAGAGCTGGATACAGAAGGTTTGGATATCCAAATCATGACACCGGTGGATGCCATAAACTTCACTATGCTACGCGTGAAAGACGGCCAAGATACCATCTCGGTAACCGGCAACGTCTTACGTGACTACCTAACGGATTTATTCCCTATCTTAGAGCTTGGCACCAGTGCCAAGATGCTGTCTATCGTGCCTTTACTGGCCGGTGGTGGCTTGTATGAGACAGGCGCAGGCGGCTCGGCTCCTAAGCACGCTCAGCAGCTGGCCGAAGAAGGGCACTTGCGCTGGGATTCTTTGGGTGAGTTTTTAGCCTTAACGGTCTCTTTAGAAGACCTAGGCAATAAAACCGCAAACCCTAAGGCGGTGATCTTGGCCGAGACCCTAGCCGCGGCCACCAGTAAGTTTTTGGACCACGACAGATCACCACTGCGTAAGGTAGGCCAAGTGGATAACCGTGGTAGTCACTTCTATCTGGCGACCTACTGGGCGCAAGCGCTGGCTTCTCAAGAAAAAGACCTCGCGTTAAAGCAGCAGTTTAGCGAAGTGGATGCACAGATTAAAGCGGAGCGTAGCGCGATCATCGAGCAGCTTAGCGCCGCTCAGGGTGAAGCCTTGAACCTAGGGGGTTACTATCATCCGGACGCTGCCGTGCTGGCAAAAGTGATGCGCCCAAGTGCCGCACTCAACAAGATTATCGATGCTATCTAGTTGCTGCTGAATAACCTGTAGGCGAATCGCTTACAGGTGTGCACAGACACAAAAAAGCCCGGTTAATCCGGGCTTTTTTGTGTCTGTACCGTTTTGTGTCTGTGGGGGTGTTGCTTTAAGCCTGTAACGTTTCGCTCTCGAGGACTTTTTCAGTGTGGCTGTCTTGTCCGTCTTGCCCTGCGCTAAGCATATCTAATGGGGTGATGTTGATGGCGTGAGTGCCTTGATCGCTCGGTTTAGTATCAAACTCGACGGACTGGCCCGCTTTTAGTGTCTTGTAGCCTTCGGTTTGAATGGAAGAGTAGTGGGCGAACATGTCTTCGCCGCCTTCATCGGATAAGATAAAGCCATAACCCTTGGCATTATTGAACCATTTCACTTTCCCTGTTTGCATGACTGCACTCCAAAACCTGACTTGTATTTATTATTTTTGGAACCATATAGCATAGATACTAAGGCTATGTTGTCTGCTCCATTGTTGAAAGGTACATTGTGTCAATCTTTCGGCTTTGTCAAGCGTTCGTCACTTATTAACTCACGTTTTTTCAATCTATATCAGCGGTCATTGGGGCGCAGCAAAATGCTGGAAAATGAACTAATCTTAACCATGGGGAGTGGGCATTCTGAAGAGTCTCACGGCGTGGCGGTGGCACCTGCCAAGCCTAAGCTAGAGAAGCCCTCTATGTACCAAGTGGTCATGCTAAATGATGATTACACTCCCATGGATTTTGTAATTGAAGTGCTTAGCCGTTTTTTTTCCATGGACCTAGAAAAGTGTACGGAAATAATGATGGCGGTACACACTCAGGGTAAAGCGGTCTGCGGGACTTACACTAAGGATATAGCGCAAACCAAGGCGGCCCAGGTGATGGCCTATGCCGAAGAGCACGAACACCCTCTCATGTGTGACGTGCAACGAATTAAATAAGGGAAAAATTGATGCTAAATAGAGACTTGGAAGCCACCCTCAATGCCGCCTTTAAAGAGGCTAGGGTAAAGCGTCACGAGTTTATGACGGTGGAACATCTACTGTTATCTCTCACCAATAATGATGCCGCCAAAGAAGTGCTCATTGCCTGTGGTGCCGAGCTGGAACGCTTGAGCAAAGACCTGCAAGATTTTGTGGATTCCACAACCCCCTTATTACCTGAAAATGAGCTTGAGCGTGAAACCCAACCGACGTTGGGGTTTCAGCGGGTATTGCAACGTGCGGTGTTTCACGTGCAAAGTTCAGGCAAGTCGGAGGTGACCGGAGCCAATGTCTTGGTGGCCATCTTCAGCGAGCAAGAGTCACAGGCGGTTTACTTCTTGAAGCAACAGAATATAGCCCGCATCGATGTGGTGAATTTTATCAGCCATGGCATCTCCAAGTTATCTGGCCAGCAAGAAGACATGGACTCCGAGGCCATCGAAGAAGAGGCGACGACAGAGGCTTCCACCAGCGCGTTGGATAACTACACCTCCAATCTCAATAAACTGGCCCGTGAAGGCAAGATAGACCCGCTCATTGGCCGCGACGAAGAGTTATTGCGCTGCATTCAAATCCTTTCTCGGCGGCGTAAAAATAACCCGTTGTTGGTGGGGGAGTCTGGTGTGGGTAAGACTGCCATCGCCGAGGGCTTGGCCAAGCGCATCGTCGATAAAAAAATCCCCGAAGTCATGAGCGATTCTGTGGTGTATAGCCTAGACATGGGGGCTTTGTTGGCGGGCACTAAATATAGGGGGGATTTCGAGAAACGCTTCAAGTCACTCTTGAGCGAGTTAAAGCGTCAGCCCAAATCTATTTTATTCATAGATGAGATTCATACCATCATCGGGGCGGGTGCCGCCTCGGGTGGGGTGATGGATGCCTCCAACCTGCTCAAGCCATTATTGAGCAGTGGCGAGCTGAGGTGCATGGGTTCCACCACGTTTAATGAGTTTCGCGGTATCTTCGAGAAAGACAGCGCCCTCGCGCGTCGCTTTCAGAAAGTTGACGTGGTTGAGCCCAGTGTGGATGACACCTATAAGATATTGAAAGGCCTAAAATCCAAGTTCGAAGAGCACCACGAGCTTAAATACACAGATAAAGCCTTGCGAGCCGCCTCTGAATTGGCCGATCGTTTCATTCGTGATCGCCACATGCCAGATAAGGCCATAGATGTCATCGATGAAGTGGGCGCTGGGCAGCGTTTGGTGGCCCAAAGCAAGCGTAAGAAGCTTATTCAGGTCTCAGATATCGAGAAAATCGTCGCCCAGATCGCCAGAATTCCATCTCGCTCGGTGAACAGCGACGACAAGAAGACCCTGATGAATCTCGATAAAAACATGAAGATGATGGTGTTTGGTCAAGATGATGCCATCAACTCGTTAGCCAATGCCATTAAGCTTTCCCGTGCTGGATTAAAGGCCCCAGAGAAGCCCATAGGCTCTTTCCTGTTTGCTGGCCCTACTGGGGTGGGCAAAACCGAGGTAAGCCGCCAGCTGGCCCATGTAATGGGGATGGAGCTGGTGCGCTTCGATATGTCCGAATACATGGAGTCCCACACGGTTTCCCGTTTAATCGGTGCCCCCCCAGGCTATGTGGGTTATGACCAGGGTGGCCTGTTAACCGAGGCGGTGAACAAGACCCCTCACTGTGTGTTGTTGTTAGATGAGGTCGAGAAGGCGCACCCAGATGTGTTTAATCTGCTGTTGCAGGTCATGGATCACGGCACCCTCACGGACAATAACGGGCGTAAGGCCGATTTTCGTCACGTGGTGCTCATCATGACCACCAACGCAGGGGCTGAGTCAGGCAGTCGTCGCTCCATAGGCTTTAACGAGCAAAACCACACCACAGATGCCATGGAGGTGATTCGTAAAAGCTTCACGCCGGAGTTTCGCAATCGCCTAGATTCCATCATTCAGTTTGATGCATTGAACAAGGATGTTATCGGACATGTGGTCGATAAATTCCTCAGTGAATTGCAGGCGCAGCTCGATGATAAAAAAGTAATTATCTATGCTACAGATAGCGCCCGAGCGTGGTTGGCCGAGCAGGGTTATGATCCACAGATGGGGGCGCGCCCCATGGCTAGGCTCATTCAGGAAAAAGTTAAGAAGCCACTGGCGGAGCACATATTGTTTGGCAAGCTTGCCGATAAGGGGGGTACAGTGAAGATTGATATGATCGATGATGATATTGGGCTGTGCATCTTGGAAGGTGAGGCTGCGGCCCAAAAGGAAGAGGTATAAAAGGAAGAGGTATAAAAGGAAGAGGTATAAAAGGAAGAGGTATAAAAGGAAGA
>CAJXIK010000038.1 GCA_913054445.1 uncultured Bermanella sp. | reverse complement strand
AGGTAAAACGAACAGGTATACACTAAAAGTATCGGAGACGAGCATGCAAAACGCTCCCTATATCGACGCTGGCAAGGCGACGCCTTCCTCCATCGCCGAGGGTTCGACGCACTGGCCATATTTGGGGCTGTCCATCATTTGCACCATCGGCCTCGTTATTTCCCTGCAACTGTTCCTAACCGCCCAGCAGTATGAACACACGCGCACCAACAGCCAGTTCCTAGAGGCAGCCAAAGATCGCGTGACACTCTTACAGCAGGAAATTGATGCCAGCCTTTATGAGGTGAAGTCTCTGGGGGCATTTTATCGTGCCAGCGATGATATTAACCGCCGCCAATTTCGTGCCTTCGTGCAGCCGTTCCTAGACCACAACCCCGCCATTCAGGCCCTAGAATGGATTCCACTCATAACGGATGCGAGTCGCCAGCAGCACGAACTCGATGGCCGACAGAGCGGCATGCCTCAATATCAAATCACTCAACGCCAGGCCCAAGGCGCCATGGTACGAGCACACGTGCGTGCGGAATATTTCCCGGTCTTTTACCTAGAGCCCTTGGCTGGCAACGAGACCGCCGTGGGCTTTGATCTTGCCTCCAGCGCTACCCGTTTAATTACCTTGCAGCAAGCTAGACAGAGCGGAGAGATGATGGCCACCGCGCGCATTACTCTCGTACAAGAAGTGGGCAAACAGCAGGGTTTTCTGGTCTTCTTACCCGTCTTTCAGGCGGCACAAGACACAGCCTCCTCCTTGCAACTGCGCGGGTTTGCCCTAGGCGTGTTTCGTATCGGCGACATCCTCACCGAGTCGGTGAGTTACCTGGACCCGCTGGGCATCAACATTAGCCTGTTCGACGACTCAGCCCCGCCTGAGCAGCGTTTTCTAGCCCATTATCCTCCACAAGGGTCTGCCCACAGTGAAGACAGTCATTGGTTAAGCCAGCAGCCCATGCACTATAGCGAAAGCTTTACCGTGGCTGGACGGCAATGGCGCGTGATTAGCACCCCCAGCCAGGAATACCTGGCCAACGGCCGCAGCCTTGGCCCTTGGCTGGCATTGAGTATCAGCCTGTTACTCACCTTCTCACTAAGTGGTTACCTGTACCTAAATTTACAACGGGTGCGTCAGGGGCAGGCATATACTCGTCGCCTGCTGCACTCCAAGGAGAGCCTACAACAGGAGGTACAGGTGCGCCTGCTGGCCGAACAGGAATTAAGAAACAGCAACGGCGAATTGAAGAGCGCCCATGTGCAGCTAAAGAGCCAACAGCAACAGCTCGTGCACGCCGAAAAACTGGCCTCGGTGGGGCAGTTGGCGGCCGGCGTGGCCCACGAAATCAATAACCCCACCGGCTTTGTGATGGGCAACCTAGAGATTCTCCGAGATTACAAACACAGCATACAAGAAATTTTTAAGGCCTATGCTCACATGGAACAACACATCTTGGCATCCACAGATCCAATCATCAAACAGGCGCTGTTGCGAGTGGACGAAGTAAAAGCAGAGCAGGACCTAGCCTATATCCTGCCTGACATGGATGACCTATTGAAGGACTCCATCGATGGCACGCTACGTATTCAAAAAATAGTGCAGGATCTCAAGAGTTTTTCGCGGGTGGATGATAGCGATAAGAAATCGGTGGACCTAAATGAGGACGTCATCGAGACCGCGTTGCGCCTCGTTTGGAACGAACTAAAATACAAGTGCAGCCTACATAAAGAGTTAAAGCCCTTGCCAGCATTCGAGTGCTTTCCCGGAGAGCTGAGCCAGGTAATCATGAACCTTCTCACCAATGCCAGCGATGCTATCGATGACCGAGGCGAAATCAGCATCGTCAGCGAGCGCCTAGATACACACATATGCATTAAGGTCTGTGATGACGGCTGCGGCATCGATGAGGCGCACCTATTAAAGCTATTTGATCCCTTCTTTACCACCAAGGGGATTGGCAAGGGCACCGGACTTGGCCTGTCCATATCCCAGGGCATCATAAAGAAACACGGCGGCAACCTGACCGTGAGCAGTCAGTTGGAAGAGGGCACATGTTTTACTATTATGCTCCCCCTTAGCGATACTCGGTAGGCCGCTTAATCTAAAAACAACCCTTATCACCAACAAATAACCAATCGTTTCAAAAACAATTACCGTCATAGTTAATAGGTATTTTCGGCCTCGGCCAACCTATGAGACATTTATGATGTTAGTGACATTAGTGACACCAGTGAAAATAATTACATTCGGCGGCC
Source organism: uncultured Bermanella sp. (assembly GCA_913054445.1). Lineage (GTDB taxonomy): Bacteria > Pseudomonadota > Gammaproteobacteria > Pseudomonadales > Oceanobacteraceae > Bermanella. The sequence goes on along the minus strand of CAJXIK010000038.1, from coordinate 8,807 downwards.
CTGAACTAGCACCGTCAGTGGTCGACCTAAATTTGAGTTGATATTTACCTGTAAATGTAAAAACGATGGAGTCACCATGAGTAATAGTTGCAGCAACTTATTATCATTCAACGACGACAATGGTTACGCCCCCAGTATGGCTGGCAACATGCAGAAGCCATGGAAAATCCTCATTGTCGATGATGATAAGGATATCCATGCCATGACCAAGATAGTGCTAAGTAACTACCGCTTTGAGGGCAGTAAACTGGACATCTATAGTGTCTTCTCTGGAGAGGAGGCCATTAGTTTTCTGACTAAAGAAGAGGATGTTGCCTTGGTATTACTGGATGTGGTCATGGAGACTGACGATGCCGGTTTAATTTGTGTAAAAAATATCCGTGAGCAACTCAAGAACAGCAGCATAAGAATAATTCTAAGAACCGGCCAGCCGGGGCAAGCGCCAGAAGAGGAGGTGGTCGCCCACTATGATATCAATGATTACAAGGCCAAGACTGAACTCACTGCGCAAAAATTATTTACCTCTGTCACCGCATCACTCAGATCTTACCAGCACATTAAGACCATAGAGCACAGTCGTCTGGGACTCGAATACATCATCAGATCATCCCCTCAACTACTAGAATTTTCATCTCTACCCTTATTTTCCATGGAGGCGCTGCACCAATTAACTGCCCTGTTGCAAATGGGTAACGACAGGCAGTCCGGTGATATATCCAGCCTTAGTGCAGTCTATGACTTCAAGGATGATAATTATCATGTGGTAACTGGGAGTGGTGATTATAGCAGTAGTATTAGTAGCACCTTAATGGAGGCACTGGAGCAAGAAACTTATAGCCAGTTCATGAGCGCACAAGATCACCGGCAATGTTCCTTCACCAAGGATGGCTATATTGGATACTTTGAAACCTATAAGGGTGAGAGGTTCTTTCTTTACCTGAAGCTAAGCACAAAAATATCACCCGTGGAAAACGATCTTATATCCATATTTGCGACCCATATTGCCTCCACCCTTGAGAACATATCACTGAGCAATGAGATTAAGGAAACCCAAAGAGAGATTATTTGCACCCTATCCGAAGTGATGGAAGGACGCTCTGAAAAAGCCAGCAATCATATAAAACGGATATCTGCGGTATCTACCATGCTGGCCAAGAAACTAAATCTCAGCGATCATGATATTGAAATATTACAGCTCGCCGCCCTCATGCACTACATAGGTAAGATTGGCACAGCCGATTCAATGTTCAAGGACTCAGGCAAGCTGCCGCGAGATGCATACCAAATAATGAAGCGACATCCTGCACTGGGGTTCTCGATATTCAATAGTGCCAAACGAGAAGTCATGGTGACCGCCGCTCGCGTTGCCACTCTTCACCATGAAAAATGGAATGGCACGGGTTACCCCAATGGTTTAAAAGGGGAGGAAATACATATATTTGGCCGCATCGTCGCCTTAGCCGATGTGGTGGACGCTCTCACCCACGCCCACTGCTATAAAAAATCCTGGAGCATGGATAAAGTGTTGGAAGTCATCCAACTTGAGCGTGGCCAAGCCTTTGATCCCCAGCTGGTTGATGTGTTTCTGGCGTCACTGGATACATATGAAGGCATACTGGCGCGCTACCCACTTTAAAAACCCCAATAATAGACAGGTAAACATATATGAATATTAGTGCTGACGAGTCTCTATTGTTTGCAGGGGACACCCGGCTAGAGCACGACCTCAATAAGGGGATTTCCGATGCGCCGCCTTGGAAAGTCCTCATCGTCGATGACGACGAGGATATTCATATGGTAAGCAAGCTGGTATTAAATGACTTCACCTTCGAAGCCCGCCCACTGAAAATATTCAGCTGCTATTCAAGAAATGAAGCTATTGATTTCCTCAGTAAGGAGCAGAATATAGCCCTAGTATTACTGGATGTGGTGATGGAAACAGAGGACGCAGGGTTGGTGTGCGCGCGCGACATACGAGACAAACTCAACAACCATGCTATTCGCATCATCCTGCGCACCGGTCAATCCGGTCAGGCACCAGAACAGGACATCATCACCCGCTATGATATCAATGACTACAAAGCTAAGACAGAACTCACCGCGCAGAAATTATATACCACAGTCACCGCCTCATTACGGGCTTATGGTTATATCCTGAAGTTAAAATCCGTCTCGGATGAGCTTCAGAATCTAAACATTAACCTGGAAAAAAAGGTAACACAAAGAACCTTACAGCTACAGGCTTCGCACAATAAAATTAGCCAAGATCAGAAAAAATTACTCAATCAGCAGCAACAACTGGTTCACGCCGAAAAAATGGCGTCGGTGGGGCAGCTTGCTGCCGGGGTCGCCCATGAGATTAACAACCCAACAGGTTTTGTCATGGCCAACATTGAAACCCTCGACGAATACAAGAACACCATATTAGCGATATTTGATCACTACAAAAGACTTGAGCAAGAGGTCGCAGAGCGTAATGACAAGACGCTAATACTAGCCATAGAGAGAATACGAAAATTTAAAGAAGAGCAGGGCCTAGACTACATATTAACCGACATGAGCCAGCTGCTAAAAGAATCTCTTGACGGCACTATTCGTATCAAAAAAATTGTCACCGATCTAAAAAACTTTTCGCGTACCGATGATTTTAGTGATGAAGAAGTTGATTTAAATGAGGATGTCATCGAAACCACATTACGCTTGGTTAGCAGTCAATTCGAACTAAAGCACACCATACGCAAGTCCCTATCCCCCTTGCCTGTGTATAGCTGCCGACCTGCCGAACTTAGCCAAGTACTCATGAGTTTAATTATTAATGCCTGCGAGGCCATAAAGAGCCAGGGGGAAATTATTGTAAGCAGTACTTTTAAGAATGGCTGTATCAAAATCCGGGTGGCAGATAATGGCACAGGTATCCATGAAGATGACCTATTGAAATTATTTGACCCGTTTTATACCACCAACGAAATTGGCAAAGGAACCGGTCTTGGTCTATTTATATCACATGGCATAGTAAAAAATCACGGCGGGAAATTAAGTGTTAGTAGTGAAGTGGGAAAAGGCAGTGTATTTACCATTGCACTACCCGTCGCAGGCGACTAAACAATATGGAATCAAGATCATGAAAAATATCACCGTGTTATTTGTCGATGATGAACTTAGCATTCTAAATACATTAAAGCGCCTACTTAGAAAAGAGCCATATGCTGTTTTAACGGCAGGCAGTGGCCAACAGGGTCTAGCTATATTGGAGCAACAAACTGTGCATATAGTGATATCCGACATGCGTATGCCAAACATGAACGGTGTCGAATTTTTGCAGAAAGTAAAACAGAAGTACCCCTGTACTAAGCGTATTATTATGTCTGGCTATGCCGACATAGAGGCCGTGGTGGATGCTGTCAACAAGGGCGGGATATGCCGTTTCATAGCAAAACCCTGGGATAACAATGAGATTAAATTAGTGATAGATGACCTCATATCACCCCAATGTTTAGACGACATAGAACAGCTAAAAAAAATAATTATTGAGCAGCAAGATGAAATTCAGGCTCTCAAAAAAAATAGCAGCCGCAATAAACCCATGAGTCAATGATCGATGGGTAAGGCAATACTGAAACAGGTTCCCTCCCCTTCCTCCGACTGCACGTCGATGCTACCACCGTGTTTGTCGATGATACCATAAGAGATAGACAAGCCTAACCCTGTGCCCTCGCTCACCCCCTTAGTGGTGAAAAACGGGTCAAATATTTTATCCTGAACAGCCTGGCTCATGCCTTTGCCATTATCCTTTATCTCAATAATGACCTGCCGATCCGCTTGACGTGTGAAGATATAAATGTCTCCATCCGCCTCGATGGATTGGGCGGCATTCACCAGTATATTCATGATCACTTGGCCTATCTGCCCCTCATGGCCATGAATCTTTGGGAGTTTATTATCCAGTGTCTTGTGCAGCGTCACGTGATATTTAAGCTCATTCCATACCACCTTAACGATATTGTCGATGCAGCTGTTAATCTGAAATTCCTCCGACTTTTCTTCGTCTGAGCGCGCAAAAGACTTTAAGTTGGCGACGATATCCTTTACCCGCTTTAACCCCCCTTCCGACTCACCAATGAGTTCGTGTATATCCTTCAGAATAAACTCGAAATCTTGTTTCTCATCCAGCTGAATCATCTGTTGCTCTATGCCATCTAGCGGGTTCTTCATATACTGCCGACTCAAATTAAAATACTCTAGCAAGGATTGTGCATAGTCCTTAAGGGTGTCCACATTGCTCATGACAAAGCCTATGGGGTTATTAATCTCGTGAGCTACTCCCGCCGCCAACTGCCCAAGTGATGCCATTTTTTCCGAGTGCACTAGCTGAGACTGCGCCTGCTTGAGTTTCTCATGGCTCGCCTTTATCTCTTGATAACCCTCTTCAATTTTCTTTTTATTGGCACTGCGCTCTAATATTGCACCTATTTGATAACTGGCAACCATGCATTGGTCCAGCCTCTCCTGATTGAGGGCAACGCCCTCCTCAAAATAAAACTCACAGACGGTGGTCACCCTAGTAAATTTCTTTATGGGCAGGAATGCCACATTTTTAATACGATAATGGGTTAAAACTGGCAGAATTTTTTCACATTGAAGGTCGTCAACCGAAAATATAAAGCGATCTTTTTTGCTGTATATTTTTTTATACAGGCTAGCACTTAAGGATGGTATCTCCTGCACATCACCTAACACATTTCCTGCCGCCACTTTCTTATCCTGAATAAACGTATAGCGGGCTAATTTAGCCCCCATATACGCCATACTCTCGTTAAGAAATATCTGCACCATGTGTGATAGGTTTTCGTCACCCTGAGCCAGTCTAGCCACCGACAACAGGTAATCACTTTCCTTTTTTTGTTCGATTAAATTGTCAAACTGATGCTGCATCATGGCGATGCTGCTCTGCACCTCACGGGTTTTTTCATCCAACAGTTTGTCGCTGGCACGCCTTTTATGGCGCTCATCATCGAGCGCTATTCTATATTCTTCGATGTTCACATATTCTCCTTAACGACGTGTGAAGAGCATTGATGAATCACCGCTAGAAACTGCTCTTTTATAAAGGGTTTCTCAAGGACAGCATCGGCCCCCATCGTTAACGCCTTATTCAATTCGTTCTCACCCTGGGCAGACACCACCAGTATGCGCAATGATTGCAAAGCAAATTTATTACGGGTTAATTGCAGTACCTTGAAGCCATCCATATACGGCATTTTCAAGTCCAGTATCATTAAACTGGGGTGGCACTGCCCCAATGCCAAGCCCGCCTCAAAACCATCTAGCGCCACCTGAGTGTCCCAACCATCCAGCTTTAAAAGACGCACCATGGCATTGGCCATGGCAGGATCATCATCCACCACCAGCACTCTCTTTTGACGCTTGATGAACTCACTGGGTACAGGCATGTGATGAGCCTGCATGAACACCAACAGCGCCGCCAAAGGCACCCTGTGATCCCCTCTACCCGGCAGCTTATAACCCACCAACTCGCCTCGCTCGATCCAGCGAATGACCGTACGAAAATTCACTCCCGTGTATTTAGCGACCTCTCCTGTGGTGAAAACAGGGTCACTCATCATGCATACCTTAAAATTTGGGCGATACTCAAATAAACAGCCATTCACTTACTCTAGATAAGTTACGCTCACAGCTGTATAAATAATAGTCATCTTTTAGACTATTTCATTCTTAGACAGCTTAGACAGCTTAAAATATAGTCAAATATAAATAGGAGGCCCCATGGACCAAGCCAGCAAGATACTGTTTGTGGATGACGAGGCCCAAATGTTGTCGGCTTTAGCGCGCGTATTTCGTGGTCAAAAGTTTGCGGTGACCACCGCCAACAGCGGCAAAGAAGGCCTAGCCCTATTGGCCGATCAGCAGTTTGATGTGATTATCTCTGACATGCGCATGCCAGAGATGGACGGAGCCAGCTTCCTCGCTCAAACCTGTAAACTGTCCCCCAGTAGCCGCCGCGTGCTGCTAACGGGCTTCAGCGACCAAGAAAGCACCATCAGAGCCATCAATCAAGGCCAGGTTCACCAATACCTGAGCAAGCCATGGGACAACCAGCAGCTGCGCAACACCATAGAGGCCGAGCTGGCCGAGAAACAACGCATTCAGGCATCCACCCCTGACCTAAAGGAATACCAAAGCCTTAAAGAGCAGGTAGTGTCGGTCAGTGCAGAGCTGGCCAGTGCCACCTCGTTTGCCGACATGGCCAAAGAGGAACTGCTAGATCAATACAACACCACCATCAAGCTCATCAGTAATCTCATCAACTTGCGCATGCCCAGCTCTTACAGTGCAAATTGCAATGTGGTGAATCACAGCGTGGCCTTGGCCAAGCTGGTAAAGCTGGATAGCAAAGTGATCACCGAGGTACGCAATGCCGCTCGTCTGCACCAATTGGGCAAGCTCGCCTTCGATGACTCCTTGCTGTTGATGCAGCAAGATGAGTTAAGCCCACCCCAGCTTAAGCAGTATCAAGCACACTCGGTATTAGGGGCCGACCTACTCACGCCGCTCAACAGCCTCGACTACACCGCCAAGTTAATTCGTCATCAAAATGAAAACTATGACGGCAGCGGCTCCCCACAGAAGTTAAGCGCCAACAAGATTCCCCTCGGGTCGCGCATCTTGCGCTTGGCCATAGATTATCAAATGCTGCTGCATGGCCGTTACTTTAAGGATGCCCTGAGCTGTCATGACGCCCTGGCTTTTATGGCGGATTTTGCGGGTAAAAAATATGACCCCGAGCTGCTGCGCCTCTACCAAAAACTCATCATAGAGCTGGAAAAAACCCATCCCAGCTTGCATTACTCAGACCACAGGGTGAGCATAACCGAGCTACGCGCCACACAGGTGGTTAACCGTGATCTGCTCAACCACGACGGCATGTTATTGATTGCTAAGGGCACCCACCTGAATAACGAGATGATCGATAAATTAACTCGCTACTGCCGCCGCGACGGCCGTGATATGAGTGTGTTCATTCAATTACCCAGCCAGCCAAGATAAAAACAGCGCACCGAGCGTCGCAATCAAAACTTGTTCGCCTCTTGTTCGCCGAGAATCTTGCATTACAATGTGCGGCAAATCGGCTAACGGGTCACAACATTGTCTTCTTTTTCAGCAAACCACACCCTCATGGTACAGGGCACCACCTCGGATGCCGGCAAGAGCATCTTGGTGACGGCTATCTGCCGTATCCTTTATCGTCACGGCATCAAAGTGGCCCCCTTCAAACCTCAAAACATGGCCCTCAATAGTGCCGTGACCGAGGATGGCGGCGAGATCGGCCGCGCTCAGGCGGTACAGGCGCAGGCCTGCTGCATCGCCGCCAGCACCGACATGAACCCAGTGCTGCTGAAGCCTAACTCGGACACTGGCGCGCAGGTGATTGTGCATGGCAAGGCCATCGCCAACATGGACGCCGACTTCTATCACAACCATAAACCCAAGTTATTAAACAGCGTGCTGGCATCCCATGAGCGACTGAGCCAAGCATATCAGGCGGTGGTGGTGGAAGGCGCTGGCAGCCCGGCCGAGATCAACTTGCGGGCGCGGGACATCGCCAACATGGGCTTCGCCGAGAAGGCCGACTGCCCAGTGATCATCGTCGCCGACATCGATCGTGGCGGCGTATTTGCGCACCTCACCGGCACCCTAGATTGTTTAAGTGAATCGGAAAAAAATCGTGTACAGGGGTTTGTCATCAATCGCTTTCGCGGCGACATTAAATTACTGGAGCCGGGCCTAGATTGGCTCCAAGAAAAAACCGGCAAACCGGTGCTGGCGGTGATCCCCTACATAGAAAACCTACACATAGAAGCCGAGGACGCCATCTCCATCAAAGTGCAGGCGAAGGGCGATAACACCCTAAAAGTGGTGGTGCCGGTGTTGCCACGCATCAGCAACCACACCGACTTCGATGCCCTCGCCCTGCACCCTCAGGTTGACTTCGAGTTCATCAAAGACCCCAAAAAATTCCACGGCTGTGACCTGCTGATTTTACCCGGCAGTAAGAGTGTCATTGGTGATTATAAGTGGCTGCGAGACAGCGGCTGGGCCAGCATCATAGAGAAACATCTGCGCTATGGCGGCAAGCTCATGGGCATCTGTGGCGGCCTGCAAATGCTGGGCAAGCACATCCATGACCCACTTGCCATCGAAGGCCACGAAGAGAGCGTGGCGGCGCTTGGCTTCCTAGACTTTGCCACCACCCTCGCCGCGCAAAAGCAGCTGCTGAATGTGAGCGGCATAGTGATGGATTCACTGGTCACCCTGCGCGGCTATGAGATTCATGCTGGCGTCAGCTCTGGCCCCGCCTTCGAACGCTGCCTGTTTGATTTGGGTGACCACCAGGACGGTGTCATGAGTCACGACCAGCAGGTACTGGGCACCTATGTTCATGGTGTGTTCGATGGCGCAGATATGCTCAATTATTTATTGCAGTGGGCCGGATTGGATGGCGTCGATGCATTCGATTATCAACAGCACCAGGATCAAGAGATTGAGCGTTTGGCGGATGCGGTGGAAAGCGTGCTCAGCATTGAGACGCTAAAGGGCTTGCTGGATCTGTAGGGCTGGCGAACGCGGCCACTGCTGGTGGCTGCGTTTTTGATGCATGTTTATTGCATGCCACTGTTTGTAAGGTGTGGGAGGGGCACATGCAGATTGCCAAGATATGAAAGCCGCCTGCCCACAGGGCAATCGCATTAAAATTAAAGTCGTACCATTGCACTCCCCGCCAGCCTGAA
>CAJXIK010000037.1 GCA_913054445.1 uncultured Bermanella sp. | reverse complement strand
GCTAAAGAGATAGGCCCATATTTCTATAATCGCGGCCTATCAGACGCACACACTTTGTTCACAGAAAAATCAGATGAACTGAGCTATTTAATTCAAGAGTTAGAAGAACCCTTAACAGACATGTAATAAGCGCCGCATATTCCGCACCATGCAAGCGCCATAAAAACCCAGCTGTAATCTCGCAGATAACCTGCGAGCTTACATACAACCCCCTCTATTCGCTAAAAAAAGACCACGCCACGAAGCGGCTCACCTTACTGCCCTGCGCCATATCCACGGTTTTCACCATAGTAGCGTTGACAGATTTAAGGGTCTTATAGATGGCAGGCAGGTGCTCCTTGCGAGATACCAGGCAGGTAAAGAGGCCCACCTGTTCCTTTACCGCAACGCTCTGCTCTATCATCTTCTTGATGAAGGCTTGCTCTCCGCCCTCGCACCACAGTTCTTTGTGGGTGCCGGCAAAATTTAGCTGGTCTTTCTTGTGGGGTTTAAGGGTAGAGCCGCGCTTACTCTTATTGTAATTTAGGTTTTTATTCTTGCGTTGATTTCCCTGCGCCGCCTCCTCTTGTGAGCGGTGAAACGGCGGGTTGCACAGGCTCACATCGAAATAATCTTCGCTGTGAATAATGTTGGCAAAGATGCTGTTTTCATCGCTCTGATGGCGCACCTTAATCTGTTTACTCAAACCCTTGTTGACCTTCACCAGCTGCTTGGCACAGTTCACCGCCATGCTGTCTATCTCGCTGGCCACGAAGCGCCAGTTAAAGGCGCGGCTGCCGACGATGGCGTAAATTAGGTTGGCACCGGTGCCGATGTCGAGCGCCGACACGGCACGGTCGGTGGGCGGGGTAATTAAATCTTTGAGGTGATAAAGGTAATCTACTCGGCCCGGAATGGGGGGGCACAGGTAGCCGTCGGGCAAATCCCAAAAATCGATACGGTAGTCTTTCTTTAAGATGGCTTTATTAAGCGCCTTAATGGCTTGGCCATCGGAAAAATCTAGGGTCTGCTGGCCTCTCTGGCCTTCTATAATATGGGGCGTCAGTTCCGGCAGGGCCGCACACAGCGCGCTCATATCGTAGGACTGGTTATGGGGGTTATTTTTGTGCATTAGAATGCCACGCCCGTGCCCGCTAACCCACAGTAACCGCTGGGATGCTTGGCTAAATATTGCTGGTGTTCGTCTTCGGCAAAATAAAATTCTTTGGCTTTTTTAATCTCGGTGGTGATCTTGCCCAAGCCTGCTTTGCTGAGGCTGCCTTGGTAAAGGCCACGGCTTTTTTCGCCGAACATCTTTTGCATGTCATCTGCCCAAAAAATCGCCGAGCGATATTGTGTGCCCTGGTCGTTGCCCTGCGACATGCCTTGGGTGGGGTTGTGGCCCTGCCAAAATGCTTCTAGCAGAGTCCAAAAATCGGTGAGTTCCTGATTGTAAACCACCATCACGGTCTCGGTGTGGGCGGTTTGGCCGCTGCACACATCTTCATAGCTGGCATTTTTGGTGAAGCCTCCCATGTAACCCACCGCCGTGCAGTAGACACCGGGCAGCTGCCAAAATAGTTTTTCTACCCCCCAAAAACAACCCATGGCGAAGTAGGCTTTTTGGGCGTGGGTGGGCCAGGGGCCTTGCATGTTGGTGCCCAGCACGGCGTGCTTGCGGGCCACCGGCATCTTCTGTTGACGATGAGGCAGTGCCTGATCTTTGTCGACCAAGAGTGATTTGTCCATGACGAGACCTTACTTAAAATAATGAAATTTGGGTGCTGCTGTGTGTCCACAAGCGGTCGCGTAAACCACTGAAGCGCTGCACCTTGTTTTTTAAACCCCGGCGCACCACCGAGTCGCGGGCCAACAGCGTTAGCCGTTTTTTCGCGCGGGTGATGCCCGTGTAGATCAATTCTTTACTCACCACGCTGGCGTGATAATCGGGCAAGACCAGCGCGCAGTGGTTAAATTCTGAGCCCTGGCTCTTGTGTACCGTCATGGCGTAAACGGTCTCATGCTTCGGCAGGCGCGAGGGTTGAATCCAACGCACTTGCCCATCGCTGCCAATAAACGCCACCTTGGCCCGCACCACCCCCGCCGCGTCTGCTAAAGGAAGTATGATACCAATATCGCCATTATACAGGTTTAGGCCGTAATCGTTCTCCATGACCATGATTGGCCGCCCAAAATACCACGGCTGCGAGGTATCTATGGCCTGCTGCCGGGCGAGGGTCTGCTCGATAGACTCATTTAACCCCGTCACCCCCAGCGGGCCATCGCGCAGGGCGCACAACACCTGAAACTGGTTAAAGGCGGTATAGATGGCCATGGCCTGCTGGTCGCTGCTGCCCTCGGCGCTCATTAATGCTAGGTAAGGCTGGTACTGAGCCGCGGCCAGCTCGATGAAGTCGTGAAAACTGGGGTCACTCAAGGGCAACAGGTTTAAGTCTGCGAAGCCCTGCTGGCTGGCCGCTTGCCACGCCTTAAAGTTCCCCTCGTTGGCGGCGCGGGCTAGGCAGCCGATGCCGCTGTTCGCATCAAAACGGTAGCTCTTGCGCAGCTGGCAAATATGGTCCCTAAGCGGTGCTCCGCTGGGCTCTAATTCCCGTTGGTCTAGGGTTTGTGCCGTCAACGTCGCTATCAGCGTTTCATTGGCCGCGCTGTAGCCGTGCGCCGCCTCGCTATCACAAATATCGGCCAACACACTGCCCGCCTCCACCGAGGCCAGCTGATCCTTGTCTCCCAACAATATTATTTGCCCGTGGGGCGGCAACGCACTCATGAGTTTGCTCATGAGGGGCAGGTCCACCATGGATGCCTCATCGACCACCAGCACATCTAAGTGCAGCGGGTGGTTGGCGTTGTACTTAAATTCGCCGCGACGATTGCGGCTTAGCAACCGGTGCAGGGTACTGGCCTGCTGCGGAATCTGCCGCTTTATATCCTCGCTCACCGGCAGGGACTGCTTGGCACCGTTGATGGATTCGGTGAGGCGCATGGCGGCCTTGCCGGTGGGAGCCGCCAGCTTGATGATGGGTTGGCGTTGATGGTGGCTCTGGTATTGATGAATCAAGATGGCCAGCAGGCGAATCACGGTGGTGGTCTTGCCGGTGCCCGGGCCACCGCTGATCACCGAAAATTGCTTATTGGCGGCCACGCATGCGGCCACCGCCTGCCAGTCGGTGTCGTCTTCGCCTTTGACTTTGACTTTGACTTTGTTAACGGAGTCGGAGTCGGCATCGGCATCGAGGGAAAACAGTTCTTTTATGAGGGGGCCTTGGCTTGCCAGCGGCCAAGGCATGGCCACCATCTTGCTCGCGATGCTGCGATGTAACGAACACTCATACAACCAGTAACGCTGCAAATAGAGGCGCTGGCCATGCAACACTAAGGGCAAGTGAATGTGGTCGCGCATGGCTTCATCGGCGGCCAACACACACACCACCGGGCTTTTCACGATGGCCGCTAACAGGGCCGCGAGCTGCTCTGTGGTCAGCCCGTCATGGTGATTAAAGTCTAGGCAGACGTTGCCCCGGCCTAGGGTTTGGCTTAACAGGTAGGCCACCACCTCTAGGGCCTGACAGTCTGCATCTAACTCTTGAATGAAGCTGGCAAAGGCCGTGTCCATGGGGCGAATGGCGTGGGCCTCGACGCCGTGCAAGACATCTTGGAGGGAGGGGAGTCTATGCATGGGGGGCGGCCACCTGCTCTTCTTTAATGAGGGCATCTAGGGATTCGATGAGCTGTTTATCTGGCTTATGAAAATACTGACCATAATGATGCTGCTGGTCGTTGGCCTGTAAGCCCCGTAAAAATAAGTAGTAAGCGCCGCCCATGTGAACGTCGTAGTCGTAATCGGCAATGCGCAGCTGTAACAGGCGATGCAGCGCTAGGGTGTAAATTACCAGCTGCACATCGTAGCGGTGCTCGCTCATGGCCTCGTGGGTGGCCACTTGGTGGTAGGCCGCGTGGTCATCGCCGAGGTAATTCGATTTATAATCTAAGATAAAGTACTGCCCCCGCCACTCGAAAATTAAATCGACGAAGCCCTTGAGCATGCCCCTTAATTGGCGAAAATCGGTGGGCTTAGTGGGCACCTCTAGGCACGGGTAGCGATTCAACAAGTGGTTAAAATCGGCGGCCCGCAGGCGGCTCACCGGAAAATAAAATTCCATCTCCACCAGCTTTTTATCCTCGCCGAGGGCTTGCAGGGTCAGCTCTGGTTGGCCGTTGGCGGTGGCTGTGGAGGGCAGCAGCGGCGCTTGCAAAATGTCGTTGAGCCAGTCCTTCATCACCGCCAACCAGTGGCTCTCGATGGAGAAACGGCTGAGCAGCTCGCCAATCAACTGCTCTAGGTCTGGCGGCAGTTCACTAAAGTCTATTTCTTCCAGTAAGGTGTGTAAAAAATTACCGGCGTGGGCACCACGGGGAAACGCGAACGCGCCGCCTAGGGTTTGCTCTGGCGGCATATCTTGCGTGGCGTGCGCCTCATCTTCATCCTGATTAAGGCGCGCACTCATGGGCGCGTGCACATGGCGAATGAGCGATGAGAAACTAGACATGAACCAATTCTGTTTAAGGTTGCCGTTGAAGCGGCGCACCGATAAATCTTGCGGCGCTGGGCACTTGCTCAAGCTGCCCTGCTCGCTGGGCATGGTCAACACCTGATAAACGCTGGCGTAGTGCGGCTGCTCTGCTTGCGTTAATAAGGCGGCGCTAAGGCCCGCGAGCTCGCCCTGCGCCAACACGTGATAGAGCGCGCTGGCCTTTAGGGTCTTCTCTAATTTTTTATCGCTGACGCCCTTTGGCATGGCCACATAGCACTTGGCCGAGGCGCGGGTAAGGGCCACATATAAGAGGCGCACCTCTTCTGCGAGGCCCTCGGTGACTCGCTGTTCGGCGAAGTCTCCCACTAGGTCGCACCTTAGCCGAGCCTGCTCGGTGTCATAGAATAAGGGGTCGCTCGATTCCTTGCCGTCCCAGGCGAAGGGCAGAAACACCACTGGGTATTCGAGGCCCTTGGATTTATGAATGGTGACAATTTGCACGAGGTTCGCGTCGCTTTCTAGGCGCAGCATCTGCTGATCCTGTTGGCCCAAGTGAATGCTAATTTTATGGCTCAACCAGCTGACTAAACCCTGCAAGCCCTGCACTTGGGTGCTGGCATCTTGCAGCAGCTCGGCCAAGTGTAAGAAGTTGGTGAGGCAGCGCTCCCCCTCGATGTGTTCGTGGGCGAGCCAAGTGGCGGGTAAATCACGGTGATGCAGCCAGTGCATGAACATGGCCATGACCCCTTTTTGCTGCCATAACTCGCGGCAGGCATAAAGCTGCTCGAGCTGCTGCTCCCACAATGCCTCATCCTCCATGAATTGCTGCAAGCTGTGCAAAGAAACACACCACACTGGGTGGGCCATAGCATTTCTGAACTGCGCCTCGCTCACCATGTGTATGGCCTGCAACAAAGCAAACATGGCCATGGCTTGGTCTGTTTGAAAGATGCTCTCGCGGCCCACGTAAACACTGCCGATGCCGCGCTTACTAAGGGCATCTTTAATCCACTTGGCCTGTTTGGCGCTGCGCACCAGCACCGCCACATCTTGCGCCAACAAGGAACGCGGGCTTGCCGTGCCACCCTTGAGCACCGCCTCACCCGCGCGCGCGTCATTTAGCAGCTGGCAAATTTGTTGCGCGCTGCCCTCGCTACAGTCGGCAGCTATGTCTAGTTTGCTGGTTTTGCCGAGGCCATCGCTTTGCACCCAACTGAGGGCCGGCGCGCGTTGCTGCTGAAGATACAAGGCCGCCGCATCGCCCTTGGCCTCCACCGCGGCAAACGGAATGTCTTGGTCGTAAATGAAGGGTCGCTTATGGCGGCTAAATAAACCGTTCACCGCCGCCACCATGTGCGCACTGGAGCGATAGTTTGTGCCTAGGCTGTAGGCCCCGTCCACCGCCCTCTTGGCCTGTATGTAGGTGAATATGTCGGCACCGCGAAATTTATAGATGGCCTGCTTAGGATCGCCAATCATGAACATGGCCAGCTTTTTTTGCGGCTCAGGGCTTTGCTTGTCTGGGTCTTGATAGATGGCCGCAAAGACGCGGTACTGCAGGGCATCGGTGTCTTGAAATTCATCCACCATGGCCACCGGGTACTGGCCCCTAATTTGCTCTAGCAACTGCGGGCCGGTGGCCCCCGCTATGGCCTCGTTCAATAAAGACAGCAGATCATCGGGGGCCAAAATCCCTTGGCTGTTCTTGAGCTGTTTAAGGCGCTGACGGGTGGCTTGCAACAAGGCTATTAGCAGCTGATTGCTGGCGTAGACGCGGCTCTCTGCCAACTGTTGAAAATGCTGCCAGCCGTCATCGAAGGCCTGCACTAGCTCGTGAGCGCAGGCGCTGCCGCCTTTCTTCACCGATTTTTTTAAGCCTTCAGTGGTGAAATAGGCCAGCACCTTGGCATCTTTCACCTTGATATTATCGGCCTGACTCAACAGCTGATCTAGGGTTTGCACGCGGCTCTCTAGGTAGCGGGTGAAGCTGCCGTTGGCCTTGGGGTTGCTGCGAATCTGCTCGATAAAAGCACCGCCCTGCGTCTGCCATTGTTGCGCTAGGCGCGCATGGGCTCGCTCAAAATCGGCACTGGCCTGTTCGTAATCGGCGGCGGCTGGCCCTAAGTGAAAGTCCACATCCTTGTGCAGCAGGGACGCCAACTGCGCCTGTAAGTCGTCTGGGGTCTGCCAATTTTGTAAGATTAAACTCAGCTTTCTGCCCTGCGCGGGGTAGACCTGGCTGCGCCACACATCTCTCAC
This sequence comes from uncultured Bermanella sp., assembly GCA_913054445.1. Taxonomy (GTDB): domain Bacteria; phylum Pseudomonadota; class Gammaproteobacteria; order Pseudomonadales; family Oceanobacteraceae; genus Bermanella. The sequence continues at coordinate 4,345 of CAJXIK010000037.1, read as the reverse complement.
CGCCTGCTGCACTAGCTCGGCTTCATCTAGCGACAATTCAAAATCATCGCTGACGCTGGACTCCATGGCGTTTTGCCTGAGCAGCCGCTGGGCGAAGCCATGAATAGTGTAAATCGCCGCCATGTCCATGACCTGCATGGCATCTTTGAGGCGCTGCTTGGCCTCATCAATATCCGCCAGCTGCGTCACGATGAGAGCAATTAAGCCATCTTGCTCAACATCCCCTTGCAGAGCCGCCAGCGCCTGCTTGAGACGTTTGCGAATACGGTCACGCAGCTCTTCGGTGGCGGCGCGGGTGAAGGTCACCACCAGAATTTTTTCTGGGCTAAGGGGCACGCATTCATGGCCCAACACTAAGCGCACATAGAGGCTAGTGATGGTGTACGTTTTGCCGGTTCCGGCGCTGGCCTCGATGAGCCGCACCCCGTGTAACGGCACGGTCTCGACATAGAGTGGTTGCGGTTTCATAGGCTACTTACCGTCATCAATTGCTGTGCTAGCCAGGGTTTATATACCACTGTGGCGAGTTCTTGCGTGGCTGCGGGGATGTCGTCTAGCTGGTTAAAGCAGCGACGTATGTTGAGGTCTTCGCGCTCACCCGGCTGACCATACGGCCCGCTGAGGCCATAGAAGGTTTTTTCGGCCTCGCTCTGGCGTTTGTCTATGCACTCGCCTTTTTTCTCTTTCAGGTGGAGCGGGTTTTGCAACTGCCAGGCGGTTTGCGGCAGCATCGCCAAGGGTGTTATTTGCCCCTGCTGGAAGTGCTCCAACAGCGTCTGCAAATAGCGTTTGGCCTCACTTTGTTTCATGGCTTTTAGGGTCAGCAGGTAATCCTGACAGATGACCACACACAGTGCGCCCCGCGCCACGGCCGTGGCATCCATGGCACACAGGGCCGCGTGCTCGATCAGGGCGGGCACGATGCTCTTGGCCTTTAACTTACTGGGCACCACCTTCACTAGGTTGTGGGCGTAGATCTCTTTTTGCCAGCCCATGAGCTGCACATTTAGGGGGGCGAAGTGCAGGTTTATCTCTTGGGGTTGCTGAATCTTGTCCTGCATATATTGTTGGCAAGATTGCAGTACCGGCGCGAGCGTGGCCTTGAGTTGTGACCACTGGCGCTCACCGATCTCGCCATAGGCGTTGAGGCCCTCGGTGAAGTGATGCTCTTCGTCGGCCACTAGGCCTGCCTCTAAGAAGTGCTGGATGGCACGTTGTTTTACCTGATACTGCTGTAAAAAATCCAGCGCGAAGGGCTCGTCATCGTCGTCGACCTCGCTGTCAAAAAACAGGTTCACCTTGAGCATCTTGTTAAGGTAATACTTGGCCGGGTGCAGGTAAAATTGCACGAGGTCTTCGAGCAATAATTCACGCTCTGCTGTGGGCTCGAGCGGCTCCTGAACAGCCAGCGGCTGCACCCCCTCGGCAGACCGTGGGCCGTGTACCGCCAGCCAATTTTGGTTATAGCTAAACAAGGGCGAATGCTGGCTAAAATATTGCTGGTTGAAGGCCTGCAATGGGTGCTGCGTAAACAGGCTAGGGCTATCTGCTGGCGCAGCACAGAAGTTGGCCTGAATGTAATCCAGTAGCTCGGCCAGCACCACCGATGGAGTGAGCGGTTCATCATTTTGCTGGCTCTTGCTGCGGTAACTCAGCCACAGGGATTGGCGCGCCGAGAGCATCGCCTCGAGGAACAAATAACGGTCTTCGTCGCGGCGGCTACGATCCCCTAAACGGCGACGCGTATGCATTAAATCTAGGCTGCTGGGGGTCACCGAGCGCGGGTAATCTTGGTCGTTAAGGCCCAAAATTGCCACCACCTTAAACGGAATGCTGCGCATGGGCAGCAGGGTACAAAAGTTAACCTTGCCCACCATGAAGTGCTGACTGCCACCACTCTTTTGCAGGCCTTGCTGGAGGCCATCCACCAGCACCTCGTACTCTATGGGAGCCTGATAATCCACAAATTGCAGGTTGCCGCTCCAGTGTTCGAGCGCTAAGTGCACGTGCTCTAAGATCGCTTGCTCGGCGGCGTCCACTGTGAAGAAATTGGCCAGCATGTCGTTAATAAATAAGCCCCACTGCGGCCCGCTTCTGGCGCGGCGGCAGGCTTCGCCAAACTGGTGAAGGTCGTTTACAAATTTCATCAGCGGCCCCAACAGCACCGCCTCTAAGCCCTCCACGTTGGCCACCGGCACGATGCCCAGCACCGGCGCTTGGGCGTTCACACCGTAACCCATCAACAACCGCCGAAAGCCATAGAGCCAACTGTTTTCCTGCCAGCCGGGTAAGTCTTGTTGCGCACGGTGCTGCTCATTAAAGCCCCAACGCACACCGGCCTCGACCAGCCAGCGACTGAGGGGTTTTAATTGCGATTCCTTAAGGCCGTAACGTTTATAAATGGCAGGCATCTCCAGCAAGGCCAGCACCTCGCTTAAACCCATGCGTGAGCTGGGCATCTGCAACAACAACAAGAAAGCATTAAGCAAAGGGTGCTCCGCCTGCAAGGGACGGTCCGAGATGGAATAGGCGATGAAGCGCTGGCTGACTTGGCTGTTAAACACCGCGTCGATGAAGGGCGCGTAGGCGGCCACATCGGGAATCATCACCACGATATCTTGCGGCTTTAGTTGCGGGTCTTTATCCAACAGGCTCAGCAGGTGGTCGTGCAACACCTCCACCTCGCGCATGGGGCTGTGACAGCCCACCACCTGCAAGCTGGTATCGCCCGCTATTATGGCTTGAGGCGCATCGGTGCCGCCCTGTAGGTGTAAGATGTGCCCCTGAATACTCGACAGCAGGTCGTCGCCGGGTGCGTGATGAAACAGGGACTGCTCTTGGATGTGCGGCACATCGAGCAGCAACCTTTGGTAGTCCTGCCCCATGCGCCCGAGGGATGCCAGCAGGTCGTTGCCCGCCTCGGCCAGCAACAGCGACTTGCCCTTGAGGCGCAACTTGGCCTGCGTGGTGTTGTCCAGCACATCCCCCCAGTAATGTTCACACGGGTTGGGGGTTAACAGGTGTACCTCCATGTGCTGACTGAGCACCGAGAGGCTGTCTAGCTGATGCTTGGGCAGGGTCGTGAAACCGAAAAATATCACCTGTTGGGGCAGGTTTGTGTGGCCCTGTTGCAGGTGTTCTAAGAAGTCATCGAGCATATTAGCCCGATGGGCCAGCGGCAGATTTTTTGCCGCGATGAGCCGCCGCAACTCAAACCACAGCAGCCCCTGCCACTTTTGGTCGGCCAACGGCTCAGCGTCTAGCTCGTATTTTTCATGCTCCCAGTTGTTTATCCAGTCGGGGCGGTAGACCAAATATTGGTCATAGAGATCGGCGATGGTGATGGCCAGACGATATTGGCGCACGCTCTTGGCCGAGGCGTTATCTTCCCCTTGGGCGAGGTAATGGCGCAACAGGTGAAACTCTGGCTGCGACAACAGCTGTTGATCTTGCAGGCAGGTAAAGATCAACCAGCGCAGGTTGTCTTTTTGATAGACCGACTCCTGCGCCAGCCCAGGCAATACCGTGCGCTGAGTTTGCCAAAAGAAGCGCGATGGCATGGGAAATTCGATGTTGGCGGCGATGCCGAGGCTGTTGGCCAGCTGCATCTTCAACCAGTGGGCCAGACCCGGGTTTTCCACCACCACGGTCTGGGTCTGTAGCGGGCTGGCATCCTGCTCTAATAACAAGCGCACTAACTGCGCGAACAGGGTCTCGACTTTATTGGACTGATAGAGATGAAACATAGTAAAGGGTGACCCTAGCCACAAACAGAGGGCCGCCTATTAGAAAACAGGGGCCCTTAAAAGGCCAGCTTATTGCGGCGGACACTAGCGCTTAAACTTTGTGCATGTTTTATGCAATTGCCCCACTGTAGCATTTGACTTCCTTGCGCCCCGAGCCAAACTTAACCCAGTGGTTATTTTCTGCCCCGCGCGACGACTTGCAGGCTCGATGACTTACAGAATTGTAAAAATAATGAAAGGAGCTCAACGTGGCAGACTGGCCCAGTGAACTACCTGGTTTGGATATAAAACAGGCACTAAATCAACTTGGGGGCAAAAAGAAGCTGTATCTGCGCCTGCTAGACATGTTTGCAGACGCTCACCCACAAGACGTAAAGCGCCTGTTGGCCGCCGCCGCCGAGCAGGATTGGAAGGCCGTTTACGAGATCAACCACGCCCTCAAGGGCGTCTCTGGCAACTTGGCCGCCAGCCAACTGTATCAGCTGTGCATAGACATTGACGGCAAACTAAAAGACGAGCGGCACGACATCGAGGCCGAACTCAGCACCCTGCCGGGGGCCATGGAAACCCTGCTCAGCTCCATCGCCGTGGCCAGCCAA
>CAJXIK010000036.1 GCA_913054445.1 uncultured Bermanella sp. | reverse complement strand
AGCGCGCAGTATATATTTTAACCAGCCAGATAGGAACCACCTTATGCCAGAGGCCCTGTGTTACGCCATTTAAGTAGGGCTTCAGGCCATGAAGAGCGGTTATGTCTATTTTTACTCGGTTTTTGGTGACCACATTGAGCGATTATGTCACCTAACAATCTGTTTTTTCGTGACTATTTTAAATACAGTTATTGCTAAAGCGCAGGTGTTAAAGGGGTTATAGGGAAATTTACGCTTAAATTAGGCACATCCGGCCATTCACAAACTAGACATTCTCTTATAATATCCCCGCCATCAATCACCCAATAAACAGACACCTAACATGACAGTGGCTATATTTAATCCACTCATGCAACTATGTGACGACCAGTGACAACTATGACTAAAACGACCAACCCTCAGGCTTCATTAAATAATCCCTTCAATCGCACCCAAGAAGTGGAATTCAGCGTCCCTGGCCAAGCGTCATACGAGCCTGGCTTATATGAAGAAAGCCTTAAAAAAGGCTTTGATTTAATGCAACGCCCAAAAACAGCGGCCGGTGTTGCCTCCATTACACGCCAGCACAGCAAAAACCGCATGACCATCTGGGAGCGTATCTCGGTACTTACCGACGAAGATCCCAAGGTTCTCTTCCAAAACTGGGGTAAGAATCTAGACGGTGCCGGTCTGGTTACCGCCGTGGTTAAGATCAACGGCCGCGACGTGGCGCTGTACGGTCACGACTTCACCGTGCGTGCGGGTTCCATGGACGCCACCAACGGTAAGAAACTGGCACGCCTGTTTGAACTGGCCGGTAAGCGTCGCATTCCTCTGGTGGGCATGAACGATTCCGCCGGTGCCTATGTACCCGCCGGTGTTGGTGGCCTCGATGGTTACGCCGAGGCATTCACCGCCTTGCGCAAAATCAGCGGTGTGGTGCCGTCTATCATGTGTATGTTTGGCTTTAACGCAGGCGGCGGCTCTTACCTGCCGCGTCAAGGCAGCTTCCTCATTCAACCCAACGAAACCTTCTTCGGCCTAACCGGCCCAGGCGTAGTGAAATCGGTACTGGGTGAAGACGTGACCGCAGATGAGCTAGGTGGACCGGGCGTTCACAGCCAAACTGGCGTCACCGACTTTGTGGTGGAAGACGAAGTAGCGGCCCTCAAGAAAGTAAAAGAGTTGTTGAACTACATCCCTAACAACAACGCCGAGCTGGCCCCAGTACAAGAAACTTCTGATCCCATCGATCGTAAAACGTGGGAAATCGAAATCCTACTGAAGAAGGCCTTCAACAGCCCCAGCGGTTTCAACACCCCGGTAGACGTGAGCATCATCATTCAACAGCTGTGTGACCACGGTGATTTCCTAGAAATTCAACCCGACCGCGCGCGCAACACCATCACCGCGCTGGGCCGCATGGGCGGTAACGTCATTGGCTTCGTGGCCAACAACTCGGCCGTGGGTTCGGGCCAAATCGACATCGATGCCGCCTATAAAAACGCCCGCTTCATTCGTTTTTGTAACCTCTACAACATTCCGGTTATCTTCATGGAAGACACCACCGGTTTCCGTCCGGGTAAAGACCAAGAAGCGGGCGGCATCGTACAAGCTGGCCGTGCCATGCTCGATGCCATCGTCGACCTGCGCACCCCGCGCTTCTTGTTAATTTTGCGCAACGCCTTCGGCGGTGCTTACGCGTCTTACAACAACTATCCGACAGGGGCCGATTTGGTTATCGCCCTGCCATCTACCCGTGCCGCAGTCATGGGCCCGGCCGGTATTGAATTCGTTTATAAAGACGAACTGCGTGCCATTCGCGGCGCGGTTAAGGCCAAGAAAGAAAGTGCCGAGTGGGGTGTCGAGCAAGAAGCCCTGTTGGCCAAACGTTATGAAGAAGAATTAATGAACCCCAACGAAGCATTGAGCCTCGGCAGCATCTCGCAAATCGTCATGCCCAGCGACCTGCGTAAAGTGTTAGGTGAGCACATGGAATTCCACCTTAAGCACTACACGCCAGAGCCGCTTACCAGCGTGCAGCGTGAATTCTTCTAAGCAAAAAATAATCTGTGTCCTCGCTCACGAGGCACACATCCGAAGAGAACGTCGCGTTCTCTTTATTAAATAAAATTGCAGGAGCGAGCTTGCTCGCGAAAATAACATGGCCAACGAAAATTATTTATCCAACCCCTTGATCCACACCGATCGCCAATTAGGGAATTCCAACAGCCAATGGGTACAGTCATTTGATTGCAGCCACATTCGCCCGTTAATCATCTGCCGTGGCCCAATTCGTAAAGAAGCCATGGATGTTTTTGATGAGATGGGTGTTCATGATTACGGTATTTTGTTGTCTGAAAAAGACTCCATTACCTACCAGAATGCGCTTGCCCCTGAGCTAAGAAAACTCACCAACCCCGCTCACATTCATCGCGTACCCGATTACTCTGGTGCCGATAAAATCGAGCGTGCCCAGCGCATTAAGCAAATTATCAGCATCGCCCACAGCAATGGCTACAACGCCATCTTTGCCGGTTACGGCTTCATGTCAGAAGACGCCGAGATGGTAGAAGCCATGGAGAACGCGGGCCTAAACTTCATGGGGCCATGTTCATACACGCAACGCTCGGCAGGCATGAAAGACCAAGCCAAGCGTACCGCTCTGGCCACCGGCGTGTCGGTTACCCCAGGGGTAAACAACGCCACTAGCCAAGCCTTATTTGCCAAGTACGGCAAAGATGGTTTACAAAAGTGCGCCGACAGCCATAAATTAAGCGTCGATTTCTCTGCCTGTGCAGATGAAGAAGAACAGGCCCTAGTGTTATTGGCCGCCTCTTATGCTGCTGGTATCGACATCATAGATGCCGCCGACATTGGCCTCGCGTTACAGCTTGAAGCCAAGCGCATGCTCGCCGAAAAACCCAACAACCGTTTCCGTCTAAAAGCCATCGCCGGTGGCGGTGGTAAAGGCCAGCGCATCTTGTCTTCCGCCAACTCTTATGACGGTGCCACCCTCGCCGACAAGGTAGAAAAAGCCGCGGCCAACGTACCGTCTTTGGTCTTAGAGTGTCTCATCGAACTAAAAACCAACGGTGTGGGCGACAACAAGAACGTGTTAATCGAAATGAACATCGACACCACCCGTCACCAGGAAATTCAGGTGATTGGTAACGGCGAATGGTGCATGACCATGGGTGGTCGCGACTGCTCATTGCAGATGCACGAGCAAAAATTATTAGAGGTCTCGGTCACCGAAGAAGAGCTTAACGAAGCCATTCAAAGCGCCGTTAAAGCCAACAAGACCGCCGAAGCCAACCAGCTCAAGAAAGACCTTGATATCCTCGTGCGCATGGAGCACGAAGGCGCAGTCTTTGGTGAAGCCGTTAAGCTCGACTCCCTGGGCACCTTCGAGTGTATCGTCGATGGTGAGTCGCACTACTTCATGGAGATGAACACCCGTATTCAGGTGGAACACAGAGTCACCGAACTTTGCTACAAGCTTGAGTTCAGCAATCCTGAAAACCCAGAAGACTCTTTTATCGTGGAATCCCTAGTGGAAACCATGATGCTATTGGCGGCCCACGGCCCACGCCTGCCTAAGCCCAGCAGAATATTGCGCAGCAAGGCTTCGGTTGAAGCGCGCATGAACGCCACCAACCAAGCCTTACAGCCACACGCGGGCGGCGTCATTGAAAACTGGTCCAACCCCATCGACGGTGAGATTCGTGACGACCAAGGCATCAGCATGCACAATCCTGATACCGATGTGTTCATGAAGTATCACTTAGCCGGTGCTTACGATTCTAACATCGCCCTGCTGTTAACCGTTGGCAACGACCGCACTAGCACCTACCAAGGCATGGCCGAGGTACTACGAGTCACCGAATTACGCGGTAAAGACTTGGCCACCAACCTCGAATTCCATTACGGCTTGGTTAACTGGTTCTTGGGCAACAACATCAACGCGCGCCCCAGCACCAACTTCATCGTGCCTTACCTAACGTCTGTGGGCCTATTAAAGCAAGCCGCCAACGACCTAGACCTAAACTTCGCCTATCAGCAAATTAGCCAGCAAGCCGTTGCCGCCGCCGATGCTAACAACCAACCAGCGCTTAAAGGCATCTTTGCCCGCAAGCAAATCTTACTCACTCGCCCCTTGGCCATCATGCTAGCAGAGCCGCACATGCTGGCCGGTTGGTTATCTATCAACCAAGATAAGTTTGCCATAGAAAATGGCAAGGTGGTCTTCAAGGCGAACCCAGTACGCATCCTGGCCGATACCTACCACTTCTTGAACATGGACTACTGCCCCAATAAGCCTGCGGCAGATATGATTTGGGACCATGACAACGACGTACTTATGGAGGCGGTTGCCTTCTACGATGCGCTGCAAGAAAAGCTGGGCACAGACGATTTCGCCGCCGTACAAGCCGCCTTGGCCGGTCAAGCACCGAACGGCATAGACGCCGCACAATGGTCACAGGCACAAGCTGCCCACGCAGGCTTCCAAGCCGGTTGTGAGGTTCTGGCGCTGTTGCCTTACCTAGCACAAGCCACTGGTTTCTTTGACCTCAAGGTCAATGACGACCTTAGCATCGAGATTCCCAGCAAGCTCAGCGATGAGGCCTTGCAGAAGCAGATGGCGAAAGTCATGGTGCCACCGCCAGTGGCCAAGAGCGATGAAATATTGGCGGCCTCGGGCGGCATGTTCTACAGCTGTGAAGCCCCTGGCATGCCAAAATTTGTGGAAGAAGGCAGCCACTTCAATGCTGGTGAGCCCCTCTATATTGTTGAAGTTATGAAGATGTTCAACAAGATAAACGCCCCCTTCGCCGGCACGATCTCTAAGGTGTTGATCGAGAAAGATGGCGAGATCATCAAGAAAGGCCAGCCGCTCTTCAAGATTGTGCCCGATGAAATAGCCATAGAAATCTCCCCAGAAGAGATCAAGGCGCGTCGTGAAAAGCAAACCAATGAGTTTTTAAAGACTATTTAAATCGCGCGCAAGCGCCCTCTTTCGATACTGGTTACGCCATATTGTAAGAGGGCACTTATAAATCATCATGAGGAATTTTTTATGATCGTTGCACTTGACCACATTGCCATCGCGGTACCTGATCTCGAAAAATCCATAAAACGCTTTATGGACGATTTTGGCCTAACCTACAAAGGGCGTGAAGACGTCACCTCTGCAAAAACCAGCACGGCGTTTTTCCCTGTTCCCGAGACACAAATTGAACTGGTTCACCCCCTCAACGGTGAAGGCCCTATTAAGGGTTACCTCGAAAAGAAAGGGCCAGGACTACACCACCTGTGTTTCCGCAGCGACAACATCGAAGAAGACGTGGCCCGCTTGCAAGCAAAAGGCTACCAATTTTTATCCGAAGCACCGACCATGGGTGCCCACAACTGCAAGGTGATCTTCATTCACCCTAAATCTTGCGACGGTGTGTTAATCGAGTTAAATGAACCCCAAGGGGAGCACTAAGATGTCTGATCAAAAGTACACGTTAGCAGAATGGCAAGCCTTGGCCACCAAGCAGATGAAGGGCTTAACCCCTGAAGAAATGGAATGGCACACCCCAGAGGGCGTGCCCATTAAGGTCTTGTACACTCAGGAAGACACCAAGGATCTTAAGTACGCCAACACGCTGCCGGGCATGGCCCCTTATGTGCGTGGCCCACAGGCGACAATGTATGCGGGTCGTCCATGGACAATCCGTCAATACGCGGGTTTCAGTACCGCCGAAGAGTCCAACGCATTTTACCGCAAAAACCTTAAAGCGGGTGCTCAGGGCGTCTCGGTGGCCTTCGATCTCGCCACCCACCGTGGCTACGATTCCGACCATCCTCGGGTATCGGGCGATGTGGGTAAGGCCGGTGTGGCCATCGACTCGGTGGAAGATTCTAAGATTTTGTTCGACGGTATTCCGCTCGATAAAGTCTCGGTGTCCATGACCATGAACGGCGCTATCTTGCCTATCTTGGCCAACTACATCGTCGCCGCCGAAGAGCAAGGCGTGCCTCAAGAAAAGCTAGCCGGTACCGTGCAAAACGACATCCTTAAAGAATTTATGGTGCGTAATACCTATATTTACCCACCGGCACCGTCCATGAAGATCATCGGCGACATTATCGCCTACACCTCGCAGCACATGCCTAAGTTCAACAGCATCTCTATTTCTGGCTACCACATTCAGGAAGCCGGTGCCGATGCCGCCCTAGAGCTGGCCTATACCTTATCTGACGGCCGTGAATACGTGCGTACCGCCTTGAACGCGGGCCTAGAAGTAGACGCCTTCGCACCGCGCCTGTCGTTTTTCTGGGGCATCTCCATGAATTTCTACATGGAGATCGCCAAGCTGCGCGCCGGTCGCCTGCTGTGGGAACGCATCATGTCGGAGTTCAAGCCTAAGAATCCTAAGTCGTCCATGTTGCGTACTCACTCGCAGACCTCTGGCTGGTCGCTCACCGAGCAAGACCCCTACAATAACGTGGTGCGTACCACCGTCGAGGCCATGGCGGCCATATTCGGTGGCACCCAATCCTTGCACACCAACGCCCTAGATGAAGCCGTGGCCCTGCCCACCGAATTTAGCGCCCGTATCGCCCGTAATACGCAGATCATCCTGCAAGAAGAAACCGGCATCACTCAGGTGGTGGATCCTTGGGGCGGCTCTTACATGATGGAGACCCTCACCCAAGATCTAGCCGACAAGGCCTGGACCCTGATTGAAGAGATCGAAGAAAAAGGCGGCATGGCCAAAGCCATCGAAGCGGGCTTGCCTAAGCTGCGCATCGAAGAGTCGGCGGCTAAGAAGCAAGCCCGTATCGACCGTGGCGAAGACGTCATCGTCGGCGTGAATAAATACCAGCTAGAGAAAGAAGAGCAGCTGGATATTTTAGAGGTCGACAACATCGCAGTACGCGATTCGCAAATTAAGCGCCTCGATGAAATCAAGGCCACTCGCGACAGCAAAGCGGTGGCGGCGGCACTGGCCGACATCACCGCCTCGGCTAAGAGTGGTGAAGGCAACCTGCTCGACCTCTCCATTAAGGCAGCACGTCTGCGCGCCACCGTGGGCGAAATTTCCGACGCCATGGAAGAAGAGTTTGGCCGCTATAAAGCCACCGCCAAGACCATCAGCGGTGTCTACGGTGCCTCTTATGACGACGATGCCGATTGGCAGTCTATCAAGAGCGACATCGAAACCTTCGAAGGCAAACAGGGCCGTCGTCCGCGCATGCTCGTGTGTAAGATGGGCCAAGACGGTCACGACCGTGGCGCTAAAGTCATTGCCACCGCCTTTGCCGATGTGGGCTTCGATATCGATTTATCCCCCATGTTTTCCACCCCAGAAGAAGTGGCCAAGCAAGCGGTGGAGAATGACGTACACGTCGTGGGCGTAAGCTCGCAGGCGGCCGGTCACAAGACCCTAATCCCCGAGTTAATCGCCGCCCTTAAGGCACAAGGCGCTGACGATATTATCGTGGTAGCCGGTGGCGTGATTCCTAAACAGGATTACGATTACCTGTGGGATGCGGGCGTGAAAGGCATCTTTGGTCCGGGTACTAAAATACCCGTGTCTGCCCGCCAGGTGCTAGACGCCATCAACCAAGCCCAAGGCTAATCACCACCCGTAGGAGGGCAGCCCCTGCCCGATTTGGCCTGAGGTCACGGTATTTGGCTGGTGGCCATGGGCTGGCCTGAGGGGTTTCGGCCACGGGTACCTACATGGATGTAGGTAGTAGGGCAATGCAGGAGCAATTGCCGAGTGGCCTAAGAGATTTCGGCCACGGGGTGGCCTCGTACGAGGGCAGCCCCTGTCCGATATGCTTGGCCTGCGGTCACGGTATTTAGCTGGTGGCCACGGGCTGGCCTGAGGGATTTCGGCCACAGGGTGGCCTGAGGGGCTTCGGCCACGGGGTGGCCTCGTACGAGGGCAGCCCCTGCCCGATATGCCGATATGCCCGATAGCGGCGGCGATACCTGCCCTACGACCACAGGCAGCCCTTGCCCATAAAATTACCCTGTAGCCACGGTATTTGCCTAGCGGCCACGGGGTGACCTAAAAGATTTCGGCCATAGGCTAGCCTAAATGATTTCGGCCACGGGGTGGCCTCCTACCACTAATGACAGCGATCCTAAATGATAGATCTAGATAAACTCAAACAAGGCAACCGCCGCACGCTGGCGAAGGCCATCACCCTAGTGGAAAGCAAGCTCGATAGCCACCGCGCGCAGTCGCAAGACATGCTCAACGCACTGCTGCCGCACACAGGCAACAGCATTCGCATCGGTATCACAGGCATTCCTGGGGTGGGCAAGTCCACCTTCATCGAGGCATTTGGCCTGCATCTTATTGCACAAGGCAAAAAGGTCGCGGTGTTGGCGGTGGACCCCAGCTCGCCCATTCGGGGTGGCAGTATCTTGGGGGATAAGACCCGCATGGAGCTATTGTCCCGCGAGGACAACGCCTTCATTCGCCCTTCCCCATCGGAAGGGGCATTGGGCGGCGTGGCACAGAAAACCCGTGAGACCATGCTGTTGTGCGAGGCCGCCGCTTACGATGTGATCTTGGTCGAGACCGTGGGGGTGGGCCAAAGCGAGTATGAGGTGGCTGCCATGGTGGATTTCTTCTTGGTGCTGATGCTGCCCAATGCCGGTGACGAGTTGCAGGGCATCAAGCGCGGCATCATGGAGCTGGCCGACGCTTTGGTCATTAACAAGGCCGACGGCGAGAGTGCCAACCTAGCCGAGCAGACCCAGGGCTATTACAAGAGTGCCTTGCAACTAATGAAGCACACCAGTTTTTGGCAGCCACAAGTGAACACTTGCTCGGCGCTTAATAATCAGGGCGTCGGAGACGTGTGGACCATGATTAGCCAGTATTATCAGAAGGCGCAAGACAACGCGTACTTTGACAGTAATCGCGCCCAACAAAATAGCCAGTGGCTTAAGAAGCTCATTCAAGAGATGTTAGAGCTGCGCCTCAAGCAAAACCAGGCCGTTCAAAAGCAACTACCTCAACTACAACAAGCGGTGCTGGATCGTGAAGTCACGCCCTACCATGCCGCCCAAACCATCATCGATCTATTATAAAATTATGTCAGACATCAGCGCTCAGTTAACTCAGTTCTTTCGCAGCCATTTGCCCATCACGCAATTCATGGAAATGGATGTGGAGAGCTATGACGGTCAAACCTTAATCTTGCGGGCCCCCCTCGCCCCCAACATCAATGACAAGCAAACCGCCTTTGGCGGCAGTCTTTACAACGCCTCGGTCATGGCCTGCTGGGGCATGCTCTATTTAAAGACCTTAGAGGCCAATATTGTGTGTAATCAGGTGGTGGCCAAGGGCACCATAGAATATAAGGCACCGGTACGGGGGGAGATTCGCGCCGTCTGTCAGGTGCCCGCCCCAGAGGCACTGGAAAAAATGCTGCAAGACTTCGCAAATAAGGGTCGTGCGCGCCTTACCTTACAATCGAGCATTGAGTGTAGCGGCCAGCAGGCGGTGTCATTCGAGGGAAATTACTCTATCTTTACACCGTAACCACAGGCGGCCGTGAGGCCGAGCTTATTTATATTTTTGGTCTAAAAACCACTCTTTAATAAGCGCGGCGCTCTGCTGCGGGTCCTGCTGCATGAAGCAATGGCTGCCCGCCACACGGCTGGAACTATAGGGCGTTAATTTGACCAATTTTCTCACCGAGCGGGCAATAAAGGGAAAGGACGATTCGGCCACCAAGATTTTACACTGGACTTGCATCTGCTTTAAATAACCCCACAGACCCTTAGGGTAGCTGCTGTATATCTTGGCTTCGACCTTGCTACTGCACTTTAGCCTCACACCGTCATCGCTGTCGCCGATGGCATGCTCCACATAAGCCTGCAACGCCTCATCCGTCCAGCCTTCGAAACCGCCCTTATCCTGTAAGGCGCTAAACGCAGCCTCACGATTAGGCCACTGGTGATTACGGGCCCGCGCCTGTTGTGCCAATGAATTATTTCTTAATAAACCAAAGAGATTGGCAACCTTCATGGTGGCGAGCATGCCAGTAGAGAAGATGACCGGATCCATGAGCAAAATTTTTCGATAACGATTGGGATTACGAGCCGCCATCAGCGCGGTGATGACACCGCCGTAGCTGTGCCCCAAACCATACACTTGAGTGGTGGCATTGAGTTGCTGAGAAAAATGACTGAGCACAATAGCGGCGTAGTTGGCCGAACCCACCCAGCCCGCAAAACGGGGGCCGGGGTCGCTGTCACCGTGACCGGGTAAGTCGGTGATGAGCAAGTCAAAATCTTGCGCCAGAATCTCTAGCAGGGGTTGGTAGGTTAACCCACAAAAGCCATTGCCGTGTAGAAAATGAATGACCGGTTTACCCGACCATTTGCTGCGCCAACCGCGCAGGGAGAAGCCAGCATCAAGCTGAAACGACCAGGGTTCTAATTGAGGTGTCATGGATATACTCTCGGAACAGACAGCTTCACTTGCGCCTAAATGGGGGAAGAATATACAGTAAGCCCCCTAAAATGAACATGACCGGTGTTAATAAAATCGGCGGAAAGCCATTAAAAGGTGCTGCATTATTTTAATGGGGCAGCCCTGTGTACCACTGCCCCATGGCTTGTTAATATCCACTGCCAAGTATCGTCGCCATTAAGTTTAACCATGAAACTCATCGTCCTGCTCACACTGTGTTTACTGGCCCACCTCGGCCAGGCGCAACAACGGGATAACATCCTGATTTTAGGCGACAGCCTGAGCGCCGGTTACGGCATTAAGGTGGAAGAGAGCTGGCCGGTGCTATTACAAGGCAAGCTCAATGAACTGCAATTAGGCTTCAGGGTACACAACGCCAGCATCAGCGGCCAAACCACCGCCGAGGGGTTGGCACAAATTAACCGACTACTTAAGCTCACCCAACCCAAGCTGGTGATCTTGGAGCTGGGAGCCAACGACGGCCTGCGCGGCCTGCCCATTATGGCCATGCAAGACAACCTGCAAGCCATGATTACCCGCAGCCAGCTGTCGGGTGCCAACGTGCTGCTGGTGGGCATTCGCACGCCAGCAAACTACGGTCGCCGTTATGGCCAGATGTTCAGCAAGAGCTTTCAGCAATTGGCGCAAAGAAACGGCATATCCCTCGTGCCCTTCATGCTTGAGCCCTTGAGCAGACTCATCACAGATGATAATAAAGCCGAATATATCCAGGCCGATGGCCTTCACCCCACCGCTCAGGCACAGCCCATCTTGCTCGATTTTCTCATGCCGTATATCAACCAGAGTATTTAAGAACACCCCCCACGGGCCTTACTGTCTAGGCAGGAAGGCAACCATGCCCATTATTGTCTACACTCTAATCATATATGCCGAAAATACTGGGAGAGCACCGTGGCTAAGGGCGAAAAACTCATCG